>JALZID010000368.1 GCA_030860485.1 Pseudomonadota bacterium
CTCGAGGTCGCCGCGCACCGGCGTCGGCGCGTCGAGAAGACGCGCGAAGGTGCGTCCGAGCGCGACCCGCTCGCGCTCCATCAGCAAACCGGCGCCGTGTGCGGCGTCGCTCAGGGCGGCGAGGAGCCGCAGCAGCTGGCGCGCGCTTGGACCGCCGTCGGCGATGAACTGCGCCGTGCGACGCTGGAGGAACGCAGCGGCAGTGATCGCCAGGTCGATGAGCCGGCGGCGGTCGCCTACCGACACGGTTTTGGCCTCGACGGCGCGGCGCGCGATTACCATCACGTCCGCCAGGGCCGTGACGGCCTCGAGGTTGGGGGTCTCCGGTGCCGGGAGGCGCGCGGCCAGGGTCTCCCGCGTCGGCGCATCCTCGATGGCGGGCAGCTGCGCCTGGAGCGCGGCCTCGTCGAGCGAGGTCAGCTTCCGAATCTCGACGATGAGCTCCTCGACCCGGGCACGCGTGTCACCGCGCGCGAGCTGGTCGCGGTAGGCGGCGATCCTCGGAATCAAGGCCGCCGAGATCTGATTGTGAACGGCGTCGCGCAGCGGCTTGAAGCTTTCGCGTTGCCGGTGGATGGCGGACGCCAGGTTGCGCACCTTGACGATGTCGCCCTCATCGGCGCGAACGTAGAAGCGCCGCTGCAAGTCGTACGCGAGCAGGTAGTGCCGCGGCTCCTTGAAGCTGTCGAGCGCAAGGTAGCGCTCGAAGAAGCGCGGCGCGTCCCGCGCCTCGTACTCGGCGCCGGCGAGCCCGCCGTACGCGCGCATCTCCGCGAGCTTGTGATGGGGATGCGTCTCGACGAAGAACTTCTCGAGGATGTAGCCGCGCACCAGGTCGTGGTGGTCGGGAAACGAGTCCCATTGCCAGAGATCGCGTGAGAACAGGTTGGCGATGTACATGCCCTCGTCGGCGAGCGCCTGGGCCCAGGGCTCGCGGAACGCCGCGCAGAACCGGGCGTTGCCGCTGCACGGACTCACGATGCGCCCGTCGGGGAGTTGCACGGGTCGCTTCTCGCCGTCCTGGCAAACGCAATAGTTCTTGGTGTACGGCCCCTTCTTCTTGGCGAGGCAGAGCCGCCAGCTCTGGTCGAGCTTGGCGATCTGGGCGTCCGTCAACGCGGGACCGCGCGCGAGCGCCGCGGCGGCCACCATCGCCAGCATGAGCGCGCCGAGCACGCGCACGGTCATCGGTCGTCGGTACAACGTCTCCAGTCCTCTCCCCCCCGTAGCAGCGGCACGTCGCTCCGCGCGCCGATCGCGGATATTGACACGGCTGCCGGCCGAGGGGAACCGCTCGCACTCGGCCGTGTTGGGGGGTGGACTAGCCGCTTTCCCACACGCCGCATACCCTATGGCCCCGTGCGATTCCGTCTCCGGTGTGTACGTGCGGCGGTCGGCGCGGCGGTGCTCGTGCTCGGGAGCGGCGCGGCAGCGCTCGCAGTCGAGGCGCCCGCCACGCCCGCGGGCGTGGAGTCCGAGGCCGCGGCCTGGCTGGACACGATCGAGGCCGACCCGGGGCTGCAGGCCTTCGTCGACGGCACCGTCGCCGCGCTCCGCAAGACCGACCCGGCGCTCCGCCGGCAAACCGTCCGCGTCGCCGTCATCGACCTCCCAAGCGCCGGCCCGGCGCGTCTCGCCCACTGGAACGGTACCTCCCCGGTGTACCCGGCGAGCGTCCCCAAGTTTGTCTACCTCATGGCGGCGTTCGCATGGCGGGACGAGGGTCGGCTGAAGATCGACGCCACCGTCGACCACGAGCTGCGCGAGATGGTCTACGCCAGCAGCAACAAGGCGACGCAGAAGGTGGTCGCCCGTCTCACCGGCACCCGCCCGGGACCCCGGCTCGGGCTCTCCGAGTACCGCGCCTTCCGCGACAAGCGTCTCGCCGTCAAGCGCTGGCTCGCGAGCCTCGGCATCACCGACCTTCACACCGTGCACCCGACCTACGACGGAGGCGACATCTCTCCCCGCGAGCAGCAGTTCCTCAGCGATCCCGCCATGCCGGGATGCCTGCCCGCGCGCAGCGGCGCGTTCCGCAACGGCCAGGCCATGACCGCCGTGGGATCGGCGCGCCTGCTGGCGCTCCTTGCCACCGACCGCGCCCTCGCCCCGGCGACCGGCGAGGAGGTGCGCCGGCGCATGCAACGCGACGTGGCGAAGCAGCCCTACCTGCGCCATCGCATTGCGGGCGGCGCGGCGCGCGCCCCGGGCTTCGACGTCTACTCGAAGACCGGTACCTGGGGCCCGATTCACGCCGATGCCGGCATCGTCCGCCACCGCTCGGGACATCAGATCGTCGTGGCCGCGTTCGTCGAGGGCACCCCGCGCTATCGCGGGTCGTTCATCGCCGACTTCACCGACCGGGTGGTGCGCCACCTCGTCCCGAGCGAGTAGCCCCGCGTCGCGGAGCACGAGCGTTCAGGTTTGCCGGCCGGTGCGGCTAGAATGCCGAGGCTCGACACGATGGGAGGACGACACGTCATGACGCGAACGCTAGCGACACTCAACGGCTTGGTAGCCCTGGCTCTCGGACTGGCCGGACCCGACGCCGCCGCGCTCAGTCGCGAGCGCTGGACCGATCCCACGCCGTACGGGGTCTTCTTCAACGAGTACGATCCGAGCTTCTACACGGGCTTCGCGCCGCGCGTGCAGGACAAGCGACGCATCACCATGCACGTCGCCCGCGGCAACCAGCTGCGCGTGCGGATGGTCCTTCCCGACGCCGCGCTCGACCACTATCTTACCGACCAGGTCGCGAGGCACGATCTCTACCTGGAGCTCATCGACAAGGGTATCATCGTGCTCACCGCGAACACGGCGTGGGAGGACTATCACAAGCGCTTCGAGGCCGAGGGGTTGCGCGGTCTCGCCGCCGAGAAGACGTCGCTCTCACCGGCCGAGTGGCGCGCGCTGAACGTGCGGACCATCGACAAGCTGCACCCGGAGCGGCTGTACCGCATCCAGAAGGACTTCGGGCAGCTCGCCGCGGCATGGGCGGCGCTCCTGAAGTCGAGCCCCGCGCCCGCCGATCTCGAGACCAAGCTCGATCTCGTGAACGCGCTCTTCCCGCACCGGATCTTCGCCTACGAGCTGAGCGATGCCGAGGACGCCGCCTTCACCAAGCTGATCGTGCTCGCCAAGGCCGACGACCGGGTAGCCTTCGGCCCGAAGGCCGCGGCCTTCTTCACGAGCGTCACCGACGGCGTCTACGAGATGCGCGACGGCAAGATCGACTACTACGAGTACACCGCGATCTACCCGGCGGGGAGCCACGACGCGACGACCACGCACGACGGGCGCACCATCCCGGTCATCTCGACACCGGGGGTCTGGCCGCTGATCCCGCGCGCGTACGGCAAGGGCAGGACGGGCATGGTCGACTACATCTCGTCGCGCGGCTATTACGGCATGCTCCCGATGCTCCCGTACGAGCACGGCGGCGGGATCTACTACAACTCCATCCACAACACCGGCATCAGCAACTGGATTCAGGGGCATCCGCTGCTGCCGAAGGAGTGGGCCTCGTACACCGAGGGCAGCCGGAGCGGGAAGCCCTACAATCGCGTCGCGATCACGAGCCGCGGCCCGGTTTCCCACGGCTGCACGCGGCTGAACACCGGCCACCTCGCGGAGCTCCGCGAGGTGCTGCCGTCGACCTCTGCGGAGATGGAGGGCATCGTCACCTACCGCAACGAGTCGCACTGCTACGATGTCTTCGACCGCAAGGGCGACGGCAATGTCGAGATCATGGGCGTGCAGTACTACCTCGCGTTCCGCCACAACAAGGTACGAGTCGCCAACCAGATCTGGGCGCAGAACACCCGCAAAGACTTCTACGAGTGGCTCTACGGCAACGATATGAACTACGGCCCGATCGGCCAAGTCACCTTCGATCAGGTCTGCGAGGGCAAGTTCGTCGGCGAGCGCGCGCGCGAGGGGAAGACGTACCAGGGGCTCACGCTCTACGAGGCGCCGTACGTCCCAGATGCGATCCAGTTCTACAAGATCAAGGGCGTGAGCACGACGAGCACGCAGGGCTACGACTTCAACCGCGAGCTGCGCCGCGTGGGCTATGGCTACACGGTGGATCGTAAGACGCTGCTGTTCGACTAGGAGGCTCGTCCGACGGGCGCGGGCAAGATTCGGCCGTCTTGCCCAGGTTCCAATACGCTAGCTTTGCCTGCTGGCCTTCGCCCTTCTTGTAGAGCCGGCAATCCAATAGAGTAGAACACCTGCAGCAGCAGCGCCCGGATGAGCTTCTCCGGGGCAATGGAGGGTCGGCCCGTGTGCGAGTATAGGACATCGAAGTCCGCCGACAGCTCCTTCAGCGCGTCATGGACCCATCTCCCGGATGGGTCGCAGCGGATGATCCCTCGGAATCCGGGATAAGGTGAGACGTAAGAGAACATACCTTCTTGTCGTGTATCCAAACCGCGCATCGCAGGGGCCCCTCTTCGATCAGGTTTCCCGATCTGATCGATGCCACTGCCAGAAGTTCCATTATCTCACGTCATAAATCGAGTTTTCAACAACCTGTTAGAGCAGAAGGGTGACCGGGTTCTCACGCGCCGGTCTTGCCCGCGTTCGGAAGGCTCAGCGTCCCCTTGTCGGTGAAGTTCATTCCGCCGAACAACCCTCCGGCGAGCTTACCGTGCAGAACGTACGGCAAGTTGTCGAGTTTCGCGGCGTCGACCAGGCCCAGCGCTTGTCGCACGGCGGCATACGCCGAGACAGTCACAGGAACGCTGAATACGGTTTCGCCGAAGCGTGACACGCTACCTTTTTGGTTGCTCACGCCGTTGGCGAACGGCTTGCCGTTCAACTCCAACGCGAGTGCCACGCCGTCGTATTCGATCGCCGTCTCGTTGGGGTTCTGCAACCGCAGCTTCACGTTGAAGCGCATTTCCAGGCCTTGACCTGCAAGCGGTTCGATGCCTACCACATTTATGCGTACCGGGTCGCGGGTAAGCATTCCAGCGCAGCCCCCCAGAGCGAGCGCGAGCAACACGCACGGCGATGAAAAAGAGGCGGCCAGGAGCCGGGCCTGGAAGTGGGAGCATGACTTGCACCTCGAGTGGTGGTGGATGTGGGATGATATTGTACCGGCTGTTTCCCGGCTGAGCGGGGCGATGCGCAGCAGGCGAGGCTCGGCGATCACTGCGTAGCCCCGTCATCGCCGGTGACCTCGCGGCTGAGCCCCATGCCGGCGGCGGGCCGCCGTAGCTATTCGGCCGCCTCGTACGGCAGCTCGACGACGTCGATCTCGCGGAGCCGCGGCCAGCCCTTCCCGTCCGGGGTAGTCGAGCACAATCTCGAGTATCTGCAGCGGCCTGACCAGCGCCCTTCATGCTGGTCCGCATCGATTCGAGCGCGGCGTGCAACTCCCGCTTGCGGGCGGTGACCTCGGGGGCGAGCGCCTCGATGTCGGCGGTCTGGATGACCAACTCAGCCTGCAGGAGCCAGTGGGCGCGCCGCAGCTGGGCCAGTGCGCAGCCGGGAGCACAGCTCTTCGTCGGAGCAGGGCGCGACCAGGAACTCCTTGACGCCGTGGCGCAGAAGCTGGGCGCCGGGGGTCCGTCGCCGCGTTTGGTGCACGACAACGAGACCGCGTCATGACTTGCAGTTGATGATCCACCGCCAGTGACTCAGCCACCACTGCATAAAGCCCACCGGGCCGGCAGAGCTTGACCAGCGTCGTGAGAAGGTGGGCAAGGAGGGCGAAGAGTTCTCGCACGCCGCCTACCTTACCAACCCGGCTATGATTCCCAAGACTGCAATCAGCGTGGCATTTGTCCTAGAATTTGCAATTCGCCACACACAAGTCCCAGCCGGTGACTCTGCCTGATGGTTTACGCCGATCACAAGGCTGCATAACGACGGTACGCTAGCGTGGGAAGGATGGGGTTTCTGTGGCCTACAATCAAGCGTTGTTTATTTCAATGATCATTCCTGCCTCGCGCAGTCGTTCCACAAGCACCTCACCGAGCCCGGTGGCTGGCGTCAGGACGCCTCCGCGCTCATACCCACCAGGGAGGGCATCGGTGTTCGATATGAGGCTCAACGCCGACTCGCACAGGCATTTCACCGTGACCCGGTTCCCTGGATCGCCTCGATCACAGATAAGAGCACTCACTCTACCGCCATCGTCACTGAGCCCTAGGAGCTGGCAGCGGAACCAGCCATTTGCCATGGTGTTCTCAGAAGGGCCGCTACCGGGTACAGGTAGCAAGGGCTTTAGCAGCCGACGGATAGAAGGTCGCCACATCGCGCTCTCGAACAGCGCTATGCCAGCCGTCGCGGCGGCGGCTTTGATCCGCGCGAACGGACGGTTGAACCTCTGATATTCTTGGTAGACGAACTCCGAGCCATACGGCTCTCCGCATTGAGCGTAAAGCGCGGCGCTACGGCGTACGACTCGCGTGTTTATCGATCCCATCAAGAAAGGCGCGACCCACGTTCCGATGTCGGCATCGTAGCGCGGCCGCATCGGGTCTTGACTGCGTTCGATCTCGTATTCGGTACGAGCGCCTTCGGCGTTGAGGAGGAAGGGGTGGCTTAGCTCCCCCGGCCGGGTAGACTCATGGGTGTTAAAACTCGATGCGACGGTGCCGCCGTTGAAGCCACCGTACAGCTGGAAAAACGCCTTCGCCTCTTTGCACGGCACGCCTAGCTCTCTTCGCATATGGCGAACCAGGAGATAAGTACCGAGATCGGAAGGTACCGAATCGAACCCACAAAAAGGAATAATGCGCGTCCCCGCGAGCGCCGCTCGCTGATGGTAGCGATCGATGAGCTCCCGTACCCAGCCTGTCTCGCCGGAAATGTCGACATAATGGGTCTTGAAGCGCACGCAAGCGTCGACGACGGGACTGCCATAGAGCGCGAAAGGCCCGGCCGTGCTCAGCATCACTTGGGTTCGGGACACGATGGCATCGACCGCCGCTTGGTCGCCGCTCTCAGCGACCAATACTGCTGCCGTACTCGCAGGGGCTCCGATCTGCGCCCTCATAGCCTCTAGTTTCTCTCGATTGCGGCCGGCGATGGCCCAACGCAGCTCTTGGGCATGCTGAGCGAAGTATTTGACCGCCTGTTTGCCGGTAAAGCCACTAGCTCCATAAAACACTAAATCATAATCACGCTCGGCCATAGGACGCATCGTTCCTTCCTAGTTAGTCATAATATTACGCCGGCGGGGAAGTACCCCATAGGCGAGCAACGGCGCAGTTGCACGACTTTACTCCTGTGGTACGCAATAATTCTCCGGCTGTCCATCCCGATAATTTGTATGCGTGCATCGCGTGTTGAACTTTGCACGCCATTCTTCGCCTGGATTCAGTGGCAACGGCGTCTCCTCGTTCAATGGTAATATTATGCCGAGAATATCTTTGGCTTGTTCAGCTTGCAACAATAGCAATCCTGCTCAGGCAATTTTGAGATAGGTTCCAGTTCATGTGCTCGGTGGGTGCTCACGGCACGATACACCAGTCGCAGCGGCCGGTACCTCGTTTTCGACCAGTGTGCGCTTGCTGGCTTGGTTGCGTGCGAAAAAAGACAGCGCTTTTCCAAAGCACGCATAAGTCTTTGAGTTTGGCGGGCCCGGCAGGATTCGAACCTGCGACCAAGGGATTATGAGGCAGATCGTTCTGCTGTAAACCATTGTCTTCATCATCTACTATCCCGCGCCCGTTGCACTCAAGATGTAGAACAGTGTCGTACCGTATCTAACTAACGACGTCCCGCAAAAGTCCCGCATGCCCTTCGCAAGGCCACGAACAGGTTTGGATGCTTCCCTTCCTAGCATCGATGCCCCGCCCCTTGATTGTCAAATCCGCACCCTCGCGTACCCGTACCTCGCATACATACCCGCACTGGGCGGCCATATGGGATCGCATATCGTACGCCCACCGTCCGGCCCCCCAACCCCCCTCCTCGCGGCCGTGAACGGCCTGAAGGGGGCGTCCATTGAGCCAGTGCGAGGTGTATGTCGTCACAACCATGCATCGTGTCCCTGGACATCCGTCAGACAGCGTCCTCAACGTCCGACAATCGAACGACCTAGCAGCCTGTCGGACTTAGCGTGGAACTTTTCAAGCGCGAGGGGATCGGATCGGTCAGGGTTCCGATGAGCGAGCGCGCATGAGCCATTTCCGTCCCTGTGATCGTGACACCCCTTACCTGCTG
>JALZID010000369.1 GCA_030860485.1 Pseudomonadota bacterium
CCTCGAGCGCGGCCTCGGCGAGGCCGCGCGTGCCATTGAGTGGGCCCAGGCGAGCACGCTGTACGCCTTCGAGGAGGTGCGGGCGCCCTGGATCCATCTCCTGCCCGACACCGCCCTCATTCCGGACGACGTGCTGCGCGGCTCGCCGCTCTTGGCGTACGGGCGCGCAATGCAGCGCCTGCAGATCTGGGCGGTTGGCGGCGATCCGATCCGCCACGACGTCTTCGGGGCGCTGCTCGATCAGGGCGTCCGGGCGCTCAACCCCGGGCTGGCGCACGGCCGGCTTCGCGTCGCCCCGCGGGCGGGCGGCTACTCGCGCGACGACATCCTGGCGCTCCCGGAGACGCCGGCCGATCTCGAGCCGGCCGCGGGGATCCTGACCCGCGGCGAGGGCAACGTCGTGTCGCACGTGCAGCTGCTCGCGCGCGCCCTCGGCATTCCCAACGTCGTGCTGGCTCCCGACGTGTACGAGCGCTTCGCGGCACACGCCGGCCGCGATGTCTTCTTTATCTCGACCCCCGGTGGGCGGGTGTTGCTCAAGGAGGCGGCGGCGATGACCGCGGAGGATCACGCCGTACTCGCCGAGTACACGCGCAACGAGCGGCGCGCGGACGAGGGCTCGCTGGAGGGCGGCGGTGCCAAGCTCCACATCGACAAGGCCCGTCTCGACCTGACGCCGCAACGTGCGCTCGACCTCGCGACCATGCGCCGGAGCGACTCCGGGATGCGTTGCGGCCCGAAAGCGGCGTTTCTCGGCGAGCTCAAGCATCTCTTCCCCGACAAGGTCTCGCGCGGCATCGTCGTGCCCTTCGGCGCGTATCACGCGCACTACCGCCGCGCGCAGGTCGCCGTCCCGAGCGAGCTGACGGACGCCGGCCTCGCGCGCCCGGGCGAGCCGCTGCCCGCGTTCGTCGAGCGGACCTACGCGACCTTCTTCGGCGAGATGATTCTGTCGGGTGCCGACGAGCAGGCGCTGGCGACGTGGATCCGCCCGCGCCTGACAGTCATTCGCCACTCGATCGAGCGCCAGCCACTCGCGGAGGACCTGCGGCGCTCGATCCACGACGAGATGCGGCGTCTGGGACTTCTTGCCCCCGACGATCCCACCCAGACCGTGGGCGTCTTCATCCGCAGCGACACCAACGTCGAGGACCTCGACAACTTCAACGGTGCCGGCTTGAATCTGACCCTCTTCAACCGCCGCACCCTGGCCGACGTCTACGCCGGCCTCAAGGAGGTGTGGGCGTCTCCGTTCGCATATCGCTCCTTCTCGTGGCGCCAGACGCTGATCGATCAGCCGCTGTGGGTGCTGCCGTCGGTCGTCATTCTGGAGAGCGTCCCGACCGAGAAGTCGGGGGTGCTGGTGACGGCGGACGTCGACGGCGGCGATCCCCGCGGGATGCTCATCGCGACGTCCGAGGGTGTCGGGGGCGCCGTTGACGGTACGCCCGCGGAGACGCTGGTTTGGTCCGAGGGCGACGTCGAGCTGGTGACGATGTTCAAGTCGCCCTACCGCCGCCTGCTTCAGGCCGACGGTACGATCGTCCTGCCCTCGACGGGCAGCGAGTTCGTGCTGGAGGACGGCGAGCTCCGCGAGCTCACCAAGACGGCGGCCGCCATCCGCGCCCGGCTCGCGCCCTCGCGGGCCCCCGATGGCAGCGAGCGGCCGTGGGATATCGAGTTTGGCTTCGCAAAAGGTAAGCTCTGGCTCTTTCAGGTCCGGCCGTTCGTCGGCAACGACGCGCTGCAGAACGTCGCGACGCTGGCGGCTTTCGAGGCGACGCGTACCGGACTCGGCGACGAGATTTCGTTGGATGAGGTCATCCCGTGAGCAGGAAACGCACGATCCGTCCTGTTAAAGCGAGGTGAGGGCCACGCCCACACGTACCCCCAAGCGCTCCCGGTGTCCGCGCTAATTTAATGCGTCCCCGCACGCCGGGCCGCGCGCACAGTCGACGTGAGTTCCTGCGGCGAAGCGCCGTCCTGGGGGCGGCGGCTACCACCGGCGCCATGCTCGCCGGAGGGCCGTTCCAGGGCCTCGTCGCGCGCCAGGCCTTCGCGGCCAGCGGTCGACCCACCCAGGCCGATAGAGGCGAGGGCGGGTACGGGGACCTGCGTCCTATCACCCGTACCGACAACGCCACGAGGGACACGCTCACCCTACTCCTCCCCGTGGGCTTCGACTTCGTCCACTTTGGCCTGACCGGCACCACGATGACCGACGGGCACCTCACGCCACTGGGACACGACGGTATGGCCGCCTTCCCCGGTCCCGACGGCACCACACGCCTCGTCCGCAACCACGAGGATCGCAACATCGCCCTCCTGTCCACCCCTTCGGGCAGCGCGGCCAAGCGCTATGACCAGCGAGGAGGTGGCGGTACGTCCACCCTGCAGGTGCGCACGCTCCCCAACGGGAGCCGGGTGCTCGAGAAGGACTTCATGAGCCTCAGCGGCACCATAGTAAACTGCGCCGGTGGTCCGACCCCGTGGGGATCGTGGCTTAGCTGCGAGGAGACTACCGAGGGACGCGTGGTGGGCGCGCGGCTGGAGAACCACGGCTACGTGTTCGAGGTGCCGTCGATGCTGGACGGAGAAGTCGACCCTGTGCCGCTGAAGGAAATGGGTCGCATGGTGCACGAAGCCGCCGCGGTCGATCCTCGGACGGGGATCGTTTATTTAACCGAGGACCGCAGCAACGCCGGGCTGTACCGGTTTGTCCCGAACCAGCCCGGCAAGCTCGCACAAGGTGGGCGGATCGAGATGCTCGCGGTGAGCCACCAGCCACAGTACGATACCCGCACCGGTCAGCAGCGGTCCCGATCGCTCCCCCTGGAGTGGGTCCATGTGGAGGACCCCGATCCCTTCGCCGCAGAGCTCAACCCCGGCGCGGTGTTCAAGCAAGGTTTCTCTAAGGGTGGCGCTCGCTTCGCGCACCTTGAGGGTTGCCGGTGGGACGGCAACTCCCTTTACTTCTGCTCCACGAGGGGCGGCGACGCCAGCCAGGGTCAGATCTGGGAGTACCGGGCGGCAGGGAGCTCCGGCGGTCAGCTAGTGCTGGTCTACGAGTCGCCCGGCGCCGAGGTCATGAGCTTCCCGGACAACATCACGGTCTCGCCTCGCGGTGCACTCGTTGTCTGCGAGGACCCGCTCGCCAACGACTTCCACCGGCTGATCGGTGTCACACGAGACGGCCGAACCTTCGAGCTGTGCCACACCGAGCAGGGCGTTGAGTGGGCTGGCGCGACGTTCGCCCCGGACGGCAGGACTCTGTTCGCCAACCTTCAGGGCAGCACGGTGGGCAATCCCCGCCTGTGGGGCACATTCGAGCCGGGACGGACCGTCGCGATCTGGGGTCCATGGAAGCTGGGCGCGCTGTAGCCCTCGACGGTTTCCCTTCGGGGAGAAGTTCGTGCTGGAGCAGCGAACCCGAGTCATTAGATCACGCGGCCGGCGACGGCACCTCACAGGCAACCCACGAGCCCGATCGCTCGATGGCCGCCCACGACTCGATCGTGCTCCGCCGTAGGTCGCAGAGGGCCTACGGTCCGTAAGGCCCCCAGCACACTGCGGTTCCCACGGGGAGGAGGAGCCACCCCGGCCGCTCGACCTCCTCGTCGTGAACGCGCCCAACGCCAAGCTGTCCCGACATCATTGTGAACGCGCCGGTCAACGCCTACCCACTCAGCGGACCACGCCAAGGCACTCCCTCCCGCGGCGCCCGCCCCGATAAGTTGGGCCTGGCTGCTCAAAGGGGTGTTCGCTATCGATATTGAACAATGTCCCCGGTGCGGTGGCCCCTTGACGATCATCGCCGCCATCCTAGACCCTATCGTGATCGCCACGCGCATCTTGGCTTACCCATCCGAGCACCGCCTCAAGATCGCGTAGAAGGCTGTGCAGAGAAGGTCACCGATTGAACACCTGGCGAGTGGGTAAAAACCTATGCGAAATATTCTTGTATCAAACGGACGAGGATTTGTCCCGGGCTCGCTGACTGTACCGCCGACCGCGGGCGAGCGATTCGACCGCACCATGGTGCTGTTATGCAGTTGGTTGATCCTCGGGCTGTACATCGATGGGTGGGCCCATCGTCACCACCAGATTGAGACCTTTTTCACGCCGTGGCATGCGATCCTCTATTCGGGATTGCTCGCCGTAGCGAGCTTGGTGCTGGTCATGCTGTATAAAGACCGCAGCCAAGGTTATCCCTGGCGATCGACCATGCCCGTAGGCTATGGACTGTCATTGGTTGGACTGCTGATTTTTGTGGTCGGCGGGCTCGGGGATTTAATCTGGCACGAGGTTTTCGGCTTCGAGCACGACCTGGAAGCCTTGCTCAGTCCGAGCCATCTGGTTTTGGCGCTCAGTGGCGCGCTCATGGTGGCGGGACCATTTCGGGCGGCCTGGCATCGCCCGGATATTCAATCACACCCTAGCAGCCTGTCGGACTAAGGTTGAACGGTACAGCGGCGGCGCAGGTGCTGAGCGGGACCATCGTTGGTCGAACGGTCATTGATGCTGTAGGGACGGTGAAATGATGATGATCGGATCGATCCC
>JALZID010000370.1 GCA_030860485.1 Pseudomonadota bacterium
ATAAATCCGGGTAGCTTGCCCGAATCGGCGCTCCACGTTCAAATCGTTTACACCCACAAAGTAATGAAAGGCCTTGTCAATACAGGCTTTCCGATCGTTAGCTATCAAATCTGTCGGACACTACTGATGATAAAGTATGTTTTATGAGTAATGTGGAACGCATCACCATTACCTTGACTGCCGATATGGCCGCAGCGGTGCACGCCGCTGTGAGCGGTGGCGAGGATGCCTCAAGCAGCGAAATTGTCCGCGAGGCCTTGCGTGACTGGAGACACCGGCGTGTCTTGCGGGAACGCGAACGTGCTGAACTGCGCACGGATATTCAGCACGGTCTGGAGGACATTGAGGCCGGACGGGTCAGAGATGTTGATCCCGCGCGAATCATCGAGAGAGGGGTCGCAAATTCGCAAATTAGCGGGAAGCGAAGCCTCCGCGGCCTGGCCGAAGACGATCTTGCCGAGATCTGGGCCTTTATCGCCGCCGACAATCCCAAGGCGGCAGGCGCGTTTCCGCGAACGCTTCGAGCCCCTCCTTTCCCATCCCGAGCTCGTCCCGGCCCGTGATGACCTGGCCCCCGGCCTGCGCGTCCCCTTTTTCAGGGACTACGCTTTTTATTACCGCTATACCGACACCGAAATCATTATTGTGCGCGTTCTGCACGGCGCCCGCGATGCAAGAGCGCTTCTCGGCAGCGATGAGTAATTCCATGCATCCGCCAGAAGGTCCGCCGGTTGCCCCTTGATGTCGGTGCCTGGATCTGAGAAGGTCGCTTCGTCAAGTCCTGCGGGCCTTCGGGTTTGCGGGACTTGGCGTTTCTGGGGTTGCAACCCCCACCGACCCTAGAGCCGAGCGCACTGATCTTCCTTGTTGCCCTCGACCCTGTTGCGGCCTCCCGTGGGACGACGCCGATTCTCCTTGCACTGGAGATTGCCGTCGATCCTGTTCCGGCTGACCCGGATCGCGCCTCGATTCTCGAAGTACTGGACATCGCCGTTGACGGCGTTCCGGGTCAAGGTCGAACTGCGGCCTTGGACGATCTGGACGCTCCCGCCGATCCTCGAGAGCACGACGCGGACATGCCGGCCGCCCTCCGCCTGAACGTTGCCGACAACGCGGATGCGCGAGGCCCTGAGCGTCGCTGCCCGTTGGACCTTGATCGTGCCCTTGACCCGAGTCCTGTTCAGTGTGCACGTCGCACGGGGCGGGACACGCAGGTTGTCGACCGTGGCCGCGCCGATGCTTCCGCGGCAGGTGCGCTCCTCCGAGGATGCCGGGACGGCTGTAACGGCGGCAAGGATTGAAACTGCCATTGCGGCCAAACCGAGCTTCGTGGTCATACGGATCGCGCATAGGACGTATAAACCGGCGCGTAGGAAGTATAATCCGCCCTTCGGGAGAATCAATGGGTAAGAACCAGGCATCCGTGCCGAGGGGTGAGGAGAAGAGCCTCATCGCCTCGTTAGGTTGAGGTGCCGTGCTCGAGGTCGCGTACCAACGGGCCGTGGGCTTCCTAGCGGGAGCCGGGTGCTCAGGACCAGAGTACGCCTACGATGGCACCGGCCAATAACGTCGTCAGCGTCCCGGAGAGGATGACTTGGGACCGAGGGCGATGATCTCGGCGCGCCGCTCCGGGACCATGGTGCCGAGACCGCCGATCAGGATCCCGAGGCTCCCGAGGTTCGCGAACCCGCACAGGGCATAGGTCATGATCACCGTGCTGCGCTCGCTCAACGCATCCTTCGGTAAGCGCGCGAGGTCGAGATAGGCGACCAGCTCGTTCAGCACCGTCTTGGTCCCCGTGAGGGCACCGGCGGTCCTGGACCTCGCCCCAGGGGATCGGCCACACCAGAGGGGCCATGAGCGTCCCGAGCAGGCGTCGTAAGGTCACGGGCTCGCCGCCGATGTTGGGCAGGACGTCGAGGATGCCGTCCGCGAGGCTCACCATCGCCACGCGACCAAGAGGGCGACGATGTTGATCAAAAGGGCGATGCCGGCGAGCGTGCCGCTGGTGATGGCGTCGATGCTGGAACGTGCGGTCTGTGCCGGCTCGAGCTCGCCCGCGGTGGCTGGCCCCAAGGAAGGCACCATGACGGCGGCGATGAGGAGCGCACCCGGGGTGTTGATGAGCGAGGCGGTCAGGATGTGGCCCATGGCCTCGGGGACCACCTCCCCCAGGATGCTCGCATAGAGGAACATGACCGTCCCGGCGATGGTGGCCATGCCGCAGCTCATGATCGAGAACAGCTCCCCGCGGCTCAAGGCGCCGAGGTAAGGCCGCACCAAGAGCGGCGCCTCCACCATGCCGACGAGCACGTCCGCCGCGGCGGACAGTCCCACGGCACCGCCGATCCCCAGGGTCTTTTCCAGGAGCCCGCGAGAGCCCGCGCACGATGAACGGCAAGACGCGCCAGTAGAAGAGCAGCGACGACAGCGCGCTCACCACCAGGATGAGCGGCAACGCGCGGAAGGCCAGCACGAAGCTCGCTCCTGGTGCGGCCGGGGAAGGGCAAGGGGCCGCCGCCGAGGTAACCGAACACGAAGGCGGTGCCGGCCTCGGTGGCGCGTTCGAGTCCGAGCATCGCCTCGTTGAGTCCCAGGACCCAGCCTTTGATCCAGGGGAGCTTCAGAAAAGCCGCGACCAGCGCAAACTGGAGCGCGAGGCACGCGACAACGATCCACCACGGGAAGGCCCGCCGCTCCTCGCTTACGGCCCACGCCAGCGCGATGAAGACGCACGCCCCCTAGCAGCCTGTCGGACTAAGGTTGAACGGTACAGCGGCGGCGCAGGTGCTGAGCGGGACCATCGTTGGTCGAACGGTCATTGATGCTGTAGGGACGGTGAAATGATGATGATCGGATCGATCCC
>JALZID010000371.1 GCA_030860485.1 Pseudomonadota bacterium
CTCCCACTTTTCGAGCTGCGTCCGTTCAGCCGTTTCAACTCGATCGACAGCCTCGTGTTCGGCATGACCGTAAGCATAGCAATTGCCAGAGAATCTGTCAAGTTATTTAAGGGACACTCCACTAGCATTCCAACGACCAACGGCCTGGCGGAAACACCGTGGTGCGCAAGTGCTTCGGCTACAGCTACATCCCGCAGCGTTATGCGATGCAAATCAACGCCCCTGTGCCCGCATACCTCAACCCCCTGCCGGGCTTTAAGGCGGCGTGGGCATCGGGCACCATCTTGACTGCATCAGGCAGGAGTGTTAAATACACAGTACATGTCGGGAGCAAGAAGCGATGACGAGTAGCCAGAGAGAGAGCTTCGGTCCCTTGGTGCGCCGGGAGCGCGAGGCGCGGGAGATCGGGTTACGCGAGATGGCGAAGATGATCGGGGTGAGCCCGACGTACCTGTCGAAGATCGAGAGGGGCGAGTTCCTGCCGCCGGCCGAGGACAGGGTGAAGGCCATCGCGAAGATCATTGGCCGCGACCCCGACCAGCTACTCGCATTGGCCGGCCGCGTGGCGTCTGACCTGACCGAAATCATCAAGCGGCAGCCGCGCGAGATGGCGTCCTTCCTTCGTTCGGCGAACGGGCTGACGGCAGAGGAGATGGGTCGCTTCGCCCGCGAGGCGAAGAAGGCGAAGAAGACGAAGAAAAAGTAACCGTTACAGCCCGCGATCCGGGCTTTCCGGGACATTGTCGGTGCAGATGACGATGGCGACTACATGACGATCCAGGTTCGCAATCTCTCCGAGGAGGCAATCGAACTCGACGCCCGAGCGTTGCTCGCGCAACACGCCCGCGCGCGGGGCGTCACCGTGAAGGCCCCGATCCTCATCGAGGACATTGTTGAGAAGCATCTCAAGTTGCGCGTCGATTTCGGCGACCTGCATGAGGTCCTTAACGTGCCGCAGGCAAACCGGCACCCGGACATCTTAGGCGCGGTAGGACTTCCCATACCTCCTCTCCCTCCGAGATGAAGTGTCCCCTCATACCTCGATCACGATCACACAGCGGCCGAGCGCCTCGGCCAGCTCGGCCATGAAGGCGTTTGGTATTTCGCCAGTTACGCGGCTTTCCAGCGCCGCGGCGGCTTCGGATCCCATCGAATTTCGATGCCGGCGCCGGCCGACCAGAAATCGACGGTGTGGGGGTCCGATCCGAGCGCGGCGATGGCGCTGGCCGATGGTGCCGGGCGCAGTCAAGTTTTCTCCCTCGATCGGAACCGCCGTCCAGGCCACCGCAGGCGGCCGTCAGGGCCTCCGGGAGCTCGCCTCATGCCTTCCCCCAACCGTCGGCCCTTGAGCACGGCAACCTTGGCCACGCCTAGGGGCAGGGCATCGACTGGCCTGGCTTATCAGGCAAGGCCGCGAGGAACTCAGGGTAGTCCAAGAGCGCAGATCGCAGGCTCGCCCATAGGTAGCCGCGGTTCCGAGCTAAGGTCGCCGTGATCCGGGCTGCTTCCTGCTCAGCCTCGGGCCTCAACAGCCCGACGTCATGCTCTAACATGACGGCCCTCTCTTCAAAGGCCTCACGCAGGTCCTCGGCTTCCCCGGTCACCGTCGGCGTGGCGAGCACGACCAAGACGGCGGGCTTGTAGGCCTTGAGCTTGTCTAGCAGGTCACCGGACAACGGCCGGGGGGGCACTCAGCGCCAAGTCAAACCCGTCCACCGCGATCTGGCCACCGGCCGCAAGTACTTGACCGATGATCTCGGCGGCGATCATAGGCGCATCTGCCACGATCATGGAGCCCTTCCGGCATCGAAGGCCGGGCCGCGCGGATCGCCTCGGCATGGTCCGCCGCTGGAACCTTGACGTGATTTGCATCTCGGGCGTCCCCATCGGATCGCCGCTATCGGGGCCGCGTCAGCGCGGCACTTCATCCTCTGGGATCGTGAACTTGTGGGACTTGCCGGCGCGGATCACGAGCTCGCGCTTGCCGCCGCTCACGATCTGGCAGACGATGGAACAGTCGAAGAAGCCATGCCGCAACCCGTCGACGACGATCCTTTCGAGATGGGCGAGCGCCTCGGCGGTCTGGCCGCGATGTACGCGGGGCGATGCGGAGAGGGTCGGAGGGTCACGCATTGTGCAGCAACGCCTTCATGTCCTTGATCGCCGCAGCGAATGCAAGCGGGCGGACGCTGCCGCCCTCGCCGTAGAAGGCAATCACGTCGTCGCACCGCTCCGACCGGTTGACACTTGGCGATCTCCTTAAAAAAAAGGGGCTCAAGAACCGACGGCAAAGGCCTGTTGCCGTGGCACCTCGCGGTGAAGCAGGTGCGCCAGCCGGACGCGCATCGCTTGGAGCAAGACACCAAAGATCGGCGCGAAACGCTTGGCTACGTTGTTGAACAGGTAGGCCTGGCACTCAAACATATCGCCACGCTTGGCAACGTTGTTGAGCAGGTAGCCATGGCGCTCAAACATTTCGTCAAGAATCATAGCGATAGACCGCGGGCCGTTCCAGTGGAGGCGGGCAGCCTGGGGGGTGTGGTTCACGAGCTCATAAACGATCGGATTTTGGGTTCCGAACTCCTGCTTCAAGGCGTCAGCCACCAACCGCCTCGGCATCAGAAGACACGAAGCATAGAAATCGGCCTGCCACTCGGCGCACTCCTTCTTCCGGCTGGAGCGACAAACCACTGCAGGCCTCAACGACCCACCGAACAGGGACGCCTGAGCACGATCGGTGGCGAGGTAGAGCCGGTGCAGTCGCCAATGGCCTGCTTCGTGGGCAAGGGTGAAGCGATACCGCCCCTCGAGGTCGGGGTGCTCCTCGGGATCCAGGCTCTGATGGATCCAAATCTCGCGTTTGGCGGGCCAGATCGCGGCCACCGCGGACCTTGCGCACCCGATCGGCGGCCCAAATTCGCTATTTCGCCCCCACTTCCAGCGACAAACCACTGTAACTAGTTGTCTGTATTGGATCTTTTTACTGCCATCGTCGCGGGATATATACCCGCCTTTGCCCGGGCTAGAGGGTGCCGGGCACACCTCCGTGCGCCTGTCCGGCGCTTGATCTTATCGGCCTTCGGGTAAGCGGGGTGAGCGCGCGGCTGCCCCGCGGTTCGCACCCCTCGCGCGCGAGGGGCCGCAGCCGGGCACAGTACGAGAAAACGAATCCGGGTGCGCGAGGAGCTGGTTCGCGAGGGGGTTCGCGGGTGCGAACTCGACCCTCATCACTGAGCCGACACTTCACCGCCGGCACCCAAGCGAGTCCGCCGCGTGGTTCGCACCCCCCGCGCGTGCGTGCGCGGAGGGTCAGGCTCGACGCGGCTGGCGACATCCCGCTGGGGACCGTCGAAGCGTTCGAACAGGCCGCGGTGGCAAGGGACTCCGAGGACCTGCGAGAGCACTTCGAGGAGCGCGCCGGCATCTACGAGCACGACGCCGGCCTACCGAGGCCCGAGGCCGGGATCGAGGCGGCCCAGATCTTGCTTGAGGTGTCGTCTGCCCGCTGCTGGAAGGGAAACAATTGGTTTGATATGGAGATTACACATGAAAAAAGCTCTCACGGCTTATCGCCGTGGACAATGCGCTGTCGGTGAAATGATTGAACAAGCATTTCATCGTTATAACTGCCGTCATGGCTATCGGCCTGTTCGGACTATCAGCGACAGCGAATAGTCAGGAGACGTTTGAGACAGTCATCCCAGACTTTCTCGTCACCTGTACCAGCACAGGCCAACTGTGTGATCCACCGTTTTCCGTGTCAGGTGAACTAGTTCTCCAGGTACAGTACTTTGTTCGCAGTACGCATTGTTCATCTTTAAGGGTTCATCTTTTCGTCGATGGAATCTTAAAGGTGACCACAGGGTTCTTAGCTGGCCTGGCGCTTCCGCATTTGCAGAATTACCATTGGATACAGGCCTTGTTGATTTGGGACCTGTGTCGCCGGGCGCACATCTAATCAGTGTTCAGGCGGAAGGCCAAGTAAGTGGCTGTAATTGTGACCAGCCTTCCAGTTGGTGGGGTGGCAGCTTAAAAGTCCTCACTAACGTGCCCACTTCACTTCTCGCCATAACGGTGCGACCTCCGGGCCAGCCTCCGGTCCTCTGTAACGGACTGCCGGCGACCATCGTCGGGGACAGTAACAGCAACACGATCTTCGGGACCCCGGGCAATGATGTCATCCATGGCCTTCGATAAGGGTTGGGAGCACCCGGCAAGATACATAACGGGCGCTGGATTCGAAGATTATCCGCCGCTTTCGGTGCGCATTATCCGGTGGAAGGCAGGTTATTTCGAGTAAAGCGCCGTAGCCGAGGGCTTTGGATTTGGGAGAGAGGGAATAACGTCATGTATCCGCACAAGGTGAGAGCTCGTAGTACGGTGCAACAGAATGGCCGAAGCGCAGGAGTATGTGGTGTGGTGAGCGGCCTAAACGCGACTATATACGTCGATGACTTCGCCTTCCGTGGAGAACGAAATGCTCCGTAGATTTACCTACCTTGCAATGCTGTTCTGCGCTTCACTGCTCGGTCCGCATGAACAGGCGCTGGCCAATTGCGCTGCTCCGGAAAATCCCATCGTTGCCGAGAACTGTCAACCGGGTAATCCCTCGAGCGAGTGGGATATCAGCGGTGCTGGGGACTCGAGCATCCAGGGTTATGCCACCCAGATCAGCGTCGATCGCGGGCAGACCGTTTTTTTCAAGGTGAAGACCAACGCTACCAATTACCAACTCGACATCTACCGGCTAGGCTACTATGGCGGAATGGGTGCACGAAAGGTGGATACCGTCCTTCCCTCCGCCGCTTTACCGCAATCGCAGCCGAACTGCCTGAGTAACGCCGCCACTGGGCTTATCGATTGCGGAAACTGGGCGATCTCCGCCTCCTGGGCGGTGCCAGCGAACTCAGTATCCGGGATCTACTTTGCGCTGCTCGTCCGCAACGACACTGGGGGCGCGAGTCATATCGTCTTTGTCGTCCGCGACACCGGTACTTCAGATCTATTGTTCCAAACTTCAGATACGACCTGGCAGGCCTACAATAGCTATGGCGGGAACAGCCTCTATACGGGATCGCCGGCCGGCCGTGCGTATAAGGTCAGTTACAATCGACCATTCAATACCCGTTCGGTGGACAACGGCCAGGACTGGCTCTTCAACGCCGAATATCCGATGGTGCGGTGGTTGGAGGCCAACGGCTACGATGTCAGTTATTTCACCGGTGTCGACGCCGATAGGCTTGACAACTTAATCCAGAATTATAAGATCTTTCTCTCAGTCGGCCATGATGAATATTGGTCTGGGGCCCAGAGGACTAATGTGGAAGCGGCCCGCAACGCGGGTGTCAGCCTCGCGTTCTTCAGCGGTAACGAGGTATTCTGGAAAACGCGCTGGGAAAATAGCATCGATGGTTCGGGGACGCCGCGTCGCACGCTCGTGTGCTACAAGGAGACTCATGCCAACGCCGTGATCGATCCGCAGGATCCGCCGACCTGGACCGGTACGTGGCGCGATCCGCGTTTCAGCCCGCCGGCCGACGGAACGAATTGACAGGCACGATCTTCACGGTCAATGGGTCATCGGCCAGCGATGCTATCAAAGTGCCTGAGGCGGACGGAAAGATGCGTTTCTGGCGCAATACAACGGTCGCCACGCTGGCGCCAGGTGCCGTCGCGACACTTGCGGGTAGCACGCTAGGCTACGAGTGGGACGAAGATCTTGACAACGGATTCCGCCCGCCTGGTCTTGTCCGTTTGTCGTCGACCACTATCAACGGGGTACAACTCCTGCAGGACTATGGATCGACCTACGCGGCGGGCACGGCGACGCACCGCCTGACCTTGTATAAGCACGGCAGCGGCGCTTTGGTCTTCGGCGCCGGCACGGTTCAATGGTCTTGGGGGCTCGACAGCAACCACGACCGTGGCAGCAACCCTGCGGACGCGCGCATGCGGCAGGCGACCGTGAATCTATTCGCGGACATGGGCGTTCAGCCGGCCACTTTGCAGGCAGGCTTGGTCGCGGCCTCAGCGTCGACCGACACGACCGCTCCCAGCTCCGCGATCTCCTCGCCAACCAGCGGCTCGAACGTTTCGCCGGGCACTCCCACGACGATCAGCGGTACGGCGAGCGACGCCGGCGGCGGTGTCGTGGGCGGTGTCGAGGTCTCGGTGGACGGTGGTGTGTCCTGGCAGCCGGCCAATGGACGCGCGACTTGGACGTATAGCTGGATTCCCAGCGGGTCTGGGAATGTGACGATCAAGAGCCGTGCGGCCGACGATAGCGGGAATCTCCAGACTCCCAGCCTTGGGGTTACCGTAACGGTCGGCTCGGGCACTCCGAACCCCTGTAGTGGGAGCACCCTCTGGCCTGCGACGGCAGTGCCTACCGTGGCTGCGGATGCGGACACCTCGGCGGTGGAGTTGGGGGTCAAGTTCCGCTCGGATGTCAACGGCACGGTGTGTGGGGTGCGGTTCTACAAGGGCAGTGCGAACACGGGTACGCATGTGGGCAAGCTATGGAGCAGCGGCGGAACGCTGTTGGCGCAGGCGACCTTCACCGGCGAGACGGCCTCCGGTTGGCAGCAGGTGAACTTCGCGACCCCGGTGGCGATCACGGCCACTGCGGTCTATGTCGCGTCGTATCATGCGCCGAACGGGCGGTATGCGGTCAATGAGGGGTACTTCACCACTGGTGTCGACACCCCACCACTGCATGCGCTACAGGACGGGGGGAGTGGCGGCAATGGAGTGTACTTGTATGGGATGGGTGGTTTCCCAACGAACACCTTCGGGGCCAGTAATTACTGGGTGGATGTAGTATTCATTGCAGGGACTGCCCCGACATTGACATCGATTGCGGTGACACCCACAAACGCGACGATCCAAACTTCGGCAACGCAGCAGTTCACAGCCACCGGGACCTACTCAAACAATAGTACGCAGGACATCACCAGTCAGGTAACCTGGGC
>JALZID010000372.1 GCA_030860485.1 Pseudomonadota bacterium
GGGATCGATCCGATCATCATCATTTCACCGTCCCTACAGCATCAATGACCGTTCGACCAACGATGGTCCCGCTCAGCACCTGCGCCGCCGCTGTACCGTTCAACCTTAGTCCGACAGGCTGCTAGACCGGAATAAATCCCATCGTGAACACGTGCTTTCGCTACCGCGTCTCGGGGCGGGTCCAGGGCGTCTACTTCCGCGCCACGACCCGCGAGCGGGCCCTCGGCCTCGGCCTCACCGGCTGGGTGCGGAACACGCCGGACGGCGCCGTCGAGGTCCTGGCCTCCGGAGACGAGGCGAACCTCGCTGCGCTCGAAGCCTGGCTCCGGCGCGGGCCCGAGTACGCACACGTCGTATCCGTCGAGCGCGAGCCCGCGGATCCCAAGGTCTGCCGGGGATTCGAGATCCGCTGACGCGAAAGACGCGCCGCGAGAAAACCCTACCGCTTGCCTATCTCGCGGCCTGGCAGATGCGTTGCCTCTCGGGCGCGCCAGCAATTAGTTGACTCGCACCGGTTGGTCCACACGAACATGTCGCCCCGAGTCGGTGACAAAGCGGACGATGCCGGACCTCTTGCGTCTTCGTAGAGATAACGGGCGCCGGTGCGGATACGAGTGGCCGGCACTAGAACTAGAATGATATTCATGAACACGGGGATGGATCGACCATGAAGCTGGCCGATCTGGAAGCTATCATGCGGGCCTTGAACGCGGCCGACGTCCGTTATCTGGTCGTCGGCGGCCTAGCGGTCGCGGCGCATGGTTATGGTCGGGTGACCTTCGACCTCGATCTGGTCGTTCAGTTGCAACCGGACAATGCGGAACATGCCCTGACAGCCTTTGAAGCATTGGGCTACCGACCGCTCGTGCCTGTAGCCGGACGGGACTTTGCCGACGCGGCGATCCGCGAGTCATGGATTCAGGACAAAGGGATGGTCGTATTCCAGTTGCACAGCGATCGGCATCCCGAGACGCGAGTCGATCTGTTCGTCGCGGAACCGTTCGATTTCGACCAGGAGTACGACAACGCCCTGGTGGGAGAGATCGTGCCCGGTCTACACATCCGGTTCGTGCGAATCGAAACACTGATTCGGATGAAGGAAACGACCGGTCGAGAGAAGGACCGCGAGGATGTCCGACAACTGAGACTGCTACTGGAGAATCCGGACGATGTCCACTGATGGGCAACCCGACCGCCGGTCCGCGCAGCGCGGGTGGGATGAGCACAACCTGTCGCAGCTCCGGTATTTCCGCTCGCTGAGCCTGCGGGGAAAGCTGCAAGCGGTCGAGGGCATGGCGGATGTCGTCCGCCACTTACAGCAGATCCGAGCACAGGGCGGATTCAAGCCGGCGTCACGACAGGCGGACGAACCCGGAGCGACCCACCCCTCCCGCAATCCACAAGTTGCCGATCCCCTGTTGAAAGTCGATAATCCCTTCCATGGACTGGAAACAAGTCGTGGCGCGGTGGCGCAAGCTGCCCGCAACCGAGCAGCGGCGCATCCGTCTGGCTCGGATCCCCCGCAAGGTCGCTCGCAGCATGGCCTTCGAGGGGGAACCAGTGAACCAGAAGATGCTGGAAGCCGAGCTCAATCGTCGCACGCAAACATCCGCTTCGTAGAAACCACGCTGGGCATCCAGAGCTATGCCGAGCTGGCGCCCCACCTGGCTCTCCGAGTTCAGGACCTCGAAGCCGATATCGCCGACGGCCGATTCTCCGACCGGGCGCTCGGCGAGGACCTGATTTTGGAATTTCACCAGCGCGTCTGCGGCGACTTGGTGCCCGACATGGCCGGACGGTGGCGGCACGTGGATGTCCGCGTCGGTGACCACGAAGCCCCGCCTTATCCGCAGGTGCCTATGCTCATGCGGAACTACTGCCGCGACCTCGAAGCACGGATTGCCGCTCTCACCGAAACGCCCGACGACCGCACCCTGGAGTACCTGGCATTCGCCGAAGGGCGGTTGCTCTGGATACACCCCTTCGAGGACTTCAACGGCCGCCTCACCCGTGTCTTCCTGGCCGAGCTCCTGCAACGCCTCGACATGCCCGCCCTGGACCCCACCCCCGATCCCGGCCCGGACACCGAACGCTATCTGCGAGCGCTCCAGGCCGGCGACCGAGCCGATTGGGGGCCGTTGGCCGCGATCTGGCACGGGCGGTTCGAGAAGGAAGCTGAGGCATGATCCAAGTTCACGACTTCCTTGGCCTACCGCCAACGCCGTTAGATTCTAAGGTGTTGAACGTTGAATAAAACGACGTCAATAAACTCACACGCCCCCTCTGCATACGACCTAGATGTAGGGTGGGCTAGCCGCGCTGTTTGCGGCGTAACCCACCAACCCGTCGGCCGCAGGCCGGCACCTTGCAGGACGGCTTGGAAACGAGACCCGCTGCGCGGGCCGAGTCGGTGGGTTGCGGAATAAACAGCATGCCGAACCTACCCTACATTTCTGGCTTGGAAAACTGCCGCCATCGCGTTGACTCATTACGCACGGATCTAAGATGTCACATCCGTCGTTGTTTAGCGGAGGAACTCAATACGTGAACAACGAAGCAGCACGTGCTCTGCGCATCTACATGGCATACCTGTCCGAGGAACGCTGGTGCGCTGGCTGGGTCTCGCACCTGGAATTCACGCTCTGGGAGCAGGTGCTCAAATGGCGTGCTGGCATCGAATTATCTTCAGACGAAGAATCCGACGGCAGCCACTGGGGCAAGGATGCCCAAGCCCTGTCGTGGCTGGCAGAGCAAGCCGGCGGCTGGTGGCAATGGCCAAGAGACGGAAGTGAACCCGAGTTTGTGGCGCTCAAAGACTGGCAACGGATCTTCGAGAAACACCGCCAAAGTACGGGTGACGCTGATCAATCAACTCCGACGAAGGAGAGCACGTAATGACCGAGACATTTACACTTGACATTCTCAGGCAAGCGGTGGCCGGCCATGCTGCCGCTTTCCGCTGTGTGACCGAATACCAACCCGTCGGAGGGATCGGGGACAAAGTGTTTCCGCCCACCTATGAGGGTGGGAAATACGCAGTGGAAAAACGCATTCTCGATGGCGGCGAGATCGTGGATTGCGTGCTGCTCGATTCGGTGCAGTCCCAGGCCAATCGCATGGAACTGGCCTTGCTGGAAGCGCGACGCACGGCGCGGATCGAACTGCCGCTGGTGACCGTGCGCTTTGATCACGATTCGCTCAAGAAGAAGTTCGCGGTCACCAGCCTGGAAGCCCCACACCGGGTGGCGGATGCGATTCTGCGAGATAGCCTGCTCCACGGGGTGATCTTTCGCAGATCGGAGAAGGGTAAGGTGCTCGACACCGCCGACGTGAGAAACGCCACGGGCCTCTTCGGCCTCTGCCCCACCGCTCTCGTCTTCGGGCTGTGGGATTCCACCGGCCCGCGTGGCGGATTGGGAGCCAAGTTCCAGCGAGCGCTGGTATCGGAGATGGCGGGGTTGTACGCGACAGAAGGATGCCGACCAAGCAGTCGAATTGATCCCCTGCAAATTCAAAAAGCAGCCGGCCCTGTCTTCAGGGCGAAGGACGGCGAAGCTTGGACGGTTGTTCCAACTTTGGCTTTAGAGAAAGAAGGAAAGAAGATCCTGTGGGCAAAAAACGCCAAAGGCGAGGATGTGTTGTGGGATCCTAAGAAGGATCAGGACGAGGGTAAGCCTTCCAAGATCAATCACGGCAATATCACACCATCGCTCGTTGACGCGAACACCAAGAAGCCATTACCTGGTGGTTTCACCATAAGTCGCGCAATGCAAACGACCGTTCTGTCGCTTGCGGCATTACGCCGCCTGCGCTTTCCATTGAACGGGGGGGCGGACTCTGATCCGGCGGTAGACCAGGCCGCGCGCACGGTACTAGCGGCGCTGGGCCTCTTGGGTGCGGCACTGGTTCGGGAAGAGGGTGCAGATCTGCGTTCGCGCTGCCAGTTGTTTCCCACCCAGAAGTTCGACTGGGAGTTGCTGGATACCCCAGGCGAGGAGCCCAAGTCCTATGCACTGACCGGCGCGGAGGCCACCGCGCTGTTCAACGCCGCGGTCAAGCATGCCAAAGTAGCCGGGCTCCCGTGGGAGGATGAAATCGTACTCACGCCTACCGATGATCTCATTAAGCTCGTTGCGCGGAGCCAAGATCTGGCCGTGCGGCAGACGGTCGAAGGAGGCGAGTAATGTTCGGCCTCGGCATTCGCTACCTGATGGGGTGGGCGATGGCCGCGGCGGATGGGGCAAAGAAGGAACGGGCGGAATGGCCACCGCATCCTGACCGCGTGTTCATGGCCCTTGCCGCCGCCTGGTTCGAGACGGGCAAGGATGTCGCCGAAGGCGAAGCGTTGCACTGGCTGGAAAGCCTCGATGCGCCCGAAATCGCCGCGTCTGGGGCCAACCTCCGGGAGGTCACCACAAGTTTCGTCCCAGTGAACGACTCCTCGAACCCTATCATGGTCAAGTACGTCAAGAAGGTCCGAACGGAAAAGCCCTTTGCACAAATGGGTTCCGTTCCAATAGGACGAGACCGCCAGCCGCGCGCCTTCCCGGTTGCCATTCCCCACAATTCGAGCGTGCATTTAATTTGGCACGATGCTTTTGCAGAACGACATAGGCATCCATTGGCATCGCTTTGTCGGAAGGTAACCGCCATCGGTCATCCGGCCTCCCTCGTGCAGATGTGGCTTGCGGAAACACCGCCGGCCCCCAATCTCGCGCCAAGGGCCGGCGTCGCGAAACATCGTCTGCGCGTCTTTGGCCCTGGGCGCCTCGCGTACCTGGAGGCCCGCTGTAACCGGGAGGCCGTGATCGTTCACGGCGATCTCGAAGCGCGGATCAGAGCCGCCAAAGGGAGGGAAAACACCATGCTCAAAAAAGAGCTCAAGGAACGCTTTCCACATGGCCGCCCTGTGAGCCTTCGCCCGGAACCAGGGTTGTGGCAAGGCTACGACGTGCCCGGACCGGTCGGAGAGACGAAACCACATGGCAGCGTCTTCGATCCCCGCCTATTGGTGCTGGCACTCTCGGGCAAGCGGCTACCGCTTCAAGCGACGCTCAAGCTCACCGAGGCGTTGCGAGGCGCATTGCTCTCGGCGTGCCCCGAACCCATCCCCGAATGGGTTTCGGGCCATACCCACCATGGCCAACCGAGTTCAAAACCGCATGCCGCCCTTCTGCCTCTGCCGTTCGTAGGAGCAGAGCACGCCGACGGGAGGCTGATGGGCTTAGCGGTTGCTCTGCCGCGCGACCTGGATCCCACAGAGGCGGCTCGTGTTCTGGAACCGTGGCTGCGCGACAAACATGGCCAGCCGTGCCGCATCTGCCTTTTCGACGGGCAATGGCTCGAATGCGGCGCTGAGCTGGATACTCGCGAAGCGCCGCCCTTCAACCTGCGTTCCGACACCTGGACGCGCGCATCGCGGCGCTGGGCGACCGTCACGCCCGTGGTGCTCGATCGCCACTTCGACGGCGCGGACAAGTGGGAACGCGGTGCCGAAGTCGTCAAGGATTCTTGCGAGCGCGTCGGCCTGCCTCGGCCGGTGGAGGTGCTCCTGCACCCGGTATCCCTATGCGAGGGCGTGCCGAAGAGCAACGAGTTCCCCTGGATTTCGCGGAAGAAGGACGGGGGGCGCATGCACCACACCCACGCGGCGATCGTGTTCGAGGAAGCGATCCAAGGCCCTGTGATCGTGGGCGCAGGGCGCTTCCGGGGCTACGGCCTATGCCGGCCGATGCTGCAGGGCGGGGAAAGCCATGTCTGACTTGAATGCCCAAGGCTTCGCGGATTTCTTTGAAGCGCTCTGGGGCAAGGTGCCGTTCGCCTGGCAGCAGACCCTCGCTCAGCGGGTTCTGGAGAACGACGCAGCGCCGTGGCCCGGGGCCATCGCCCTGCCTACTGCAGCGGGTAAGACGGCGTGTCTCGACATCGCGGTCTATGCCCTCGCAGCCCAAGCCAATCGCCTCGCGGCCGGCCAGATGCTCGCGGCACCAAGACGCATCTTCTTCGTAGTCGACCGGCGGGTGATCGTTGATGAGGCCTTCGAGCGCGCCTGCAAGCTCACGAAAAAGCTTCGCACCGCCGAAGCCAGCATCCTTCGGGACGTCGCCGATCGACTGCGCCAGGTCGCTGGCGGCGAGCAACCGCTCGCGTGCTTTCAATTGCGTGGGGGCATGTATCGCTCGGACGCCTGGGCCAAATCGCCGTTGCAGCCCACGATCATCGCGAGCACCGTGGACCAACTCGGCTCGCGCCTGCTGTTCCGTGCGTATGGGCGATCCTTCAAGGCTTGGCCCATCCAGGCCGGGCTCGCGGGCAACGACAGCCTGATCCTGCTGGACGAGGCCCATTGCGCCCAGCCCTTGCTCGAAACCCTAAATGCGGTGAAAAAATACCGAGGTTGGGCCGAGATCCCACTCCCTTCTCCCTTCCACGTCGTCGTGATGAGCGCGACGCCGCCCAAAGGGCTAGCCGACGTGTTCCGGGACGAGTCGGGTGAGCCGCACGATCCTGCGCACCCGCTAGGCAAGCGCCAAAAAGCGGCGAAACCCGGGAAGCTCCTCGTTGCCGACAAGGCCAAGGGGGCGAACGCCAACGGCGAAATGGCGAAGGCTTTAGTCAAACAGGCCGAAGGATTGGCCAGTAACCATCCCATCGCCACCGTGGTTTTCTGCAACCGCGTGGATACCGCGCGCCGTGCCCATGGCGTTCTCGCGAAGAAACACGGCGATAACGCGATCCTCCTTACGGGACGGATGCGGCCCATCGACAAGGACGACACGGTCGACGTCCGGCTGGCCCCACTCTCTGCAGACGCATCGGAAGGCCGCGAGCTCAGCGAACCGTTTTTCGTAGTTGCCACCCAAACCCTGGAAGTGGGGGCCAACCTCGACTTCGATGTGCTCGTTACCGAATGCGCGAGTCTCGACGCCTTGCGCCAGCGGTTCGGGCGGCTCAACCGCATGGGTCGGCCCATCAACGCGAGAGCGGCCATTCTGGTGCGGGCGGACCAGGCGGAAGAAAGCGACGATGATCCCGTTTATGGCACTGCGCTCGCCGCAACGTGGAAATGGTTGAAAGAACACGCGGGTGATATGGACCCGTTCGACTTCGGCATCTCAGCCCTCGCATCCCGGCTCGATGGTGCCGATCTTCCATCGCTCAACGCCCCAACCAGCCACGCTCCGGTCATGTTGCCGGCGCATGTGGACGCCTTGGTGCAGACCGCGCCGGAACCCTGGCCTACACCCGAAGTAGCCCTGTTCCTGCACGGCCCGAAAAGCAGTGCCGCGGATGTGCAAGTGTGCTGGCGGGCGGATCTCACCGGCAACGACGAAGAGGCCTGGAAGGAAGCCGTAACGCTCTGCCCTCCCGCCGCACCCGAATGCCTGCCGGTGCCCATAGGGTTGATGCGGCGCTGGCTTGAGGGCGCAGCGGACACCGCGGGTCCCGATGTGGAAGGCGCGACCGAGGTCGAGGAACCGCCGGCCCGTCGAGAAAAGGGTACGGTCGATGAGATCAACCGCCAGGTGATTCGCTGGCGTGGTCGCGAGGAAGTCGAAGTCGTGCGCGACCCAAGAATCATCCGCCCTGGGGACGTCGTGGTGATTCCCGCAAGCCTCCAAGGTTGGGATGTGCTCGCGGCCTTGGGCACGGACAACCCCGTGGCCGACTGGGGCGACCGGGCTTATCTCCAGGCGCGCGGCAAGGCGGTGCTGCGGCTGCATCCAGCGGTCTTGAAACAGTGGCCACAGAGCGGGCCCATTTCGCGTTTGGCGGAGTTGGCCACCAACGCACAGAGCCGCTTGGACGAAGATCCAGACGGCCTGCTGGACGAGCTGCAAGCTGCGCTCGCTGCGGTGACCGAAGCGCCCGAAACGCCGGTCTGGCTCAAGACCATCACCGCAAGCCTCGCGACCGACAGGAGACTCCCCAAAGGCACAAGCCTGCATCCGACCAGCGGCCTGTTATTGCGCGGCAGCCGCCGCATAGATCTCGGCGCGATGGAGGCTGACAGCTTCAGTGACGAGGACGATGTCTCTGCCTCCGGCACCGTACACTCTGTGCTTGAGGAACACCTCTCCGGCGTAGCCGGCTTTGCCGAGCGTTTCGCACGAGGTTGTAGGTTGCCGGAGGAGCTTGTCGGTGTGATCTCGCGGGCGGGGCTCGGTCACGACCTGGGCAAGGCAGACCCCCGTTTCCAGGCCTGGCTCAAGGGTGGCAATCCGTGGGCTCGCGGCGAGCTCCTGGCCAAGTCAGGAGACATGCCGCAAGGGCGAAAAGCGAGCGAAACTGCCCGCGAGCGGGCGGGTTATCCGAAGGCCGGCCGGCACGAACTTCTTTCCACACGGCTCCTGGAGAGCGTACCCGATCTGCTGCCAGAAGAGGGCCCGCTGCGCGACCTCCTGCTTCACCTCGTAGAAAGCCATCACGGTCACTGCCGTCCTTTTGCCCCCGTAGTCGAGGATGAAGCGCCGGTTGACGTGAGCTTGGAATTCCGAGGCCGGAAACTTGCCGCATGTAGCGCCACCCGTCTGGAGCAACTCGATTCCGGCGTGCCCGACCGTTTCTGGCGGCTCACTCGTCGCTACGGCTGGTGGGGATTGACGTGGTTGGAGGCCATCCTGCGGCTCGCCGATCACCGCCGGAGCGAGTGGGAGGAGCTTCATCTGCGGGAGAATAAACATGACTGATATTATTCTAATCGGGTTGAACGGCGGCAATCCGTTGGCTTATCTAGCAGCGTTAGGTGCCTTTCGGACATCTTCCCTGCAATGGCCGAAAGTGCCCATCCGTATGGCTTGGGAACAGGACACGGGAGGCTGGCACCCTCGCTTGAATCTCGGGATCGAAATTAGCGAAGACGAGTGGCTGGCTGGCATAAGCTCGGCTTTACGCAGTATGGTCGGCCACCCCGCATTGGCTCTTGCCGACGATTTAGCGATCCCTTGTGCGCATTTCCGCAATGCGGCGCTGGCTGCACAAACGGCGGCGAAACCGAAAGACCGGTGTTTCGCTGACTTCATCGCGGCCTTTGGGAGCGAGATCGTCGAAACGAAAGAAAACGGGAAAACAACAGGAAAGATATCCGACACAGCCTTCCGCACGATGAGCGGATCTGGTCATCAGCATTTTCTTGGAACGATGCGTACTTTTGTGAACGACACGGAAGACACCCACCTGCGTAAGGCCGTCTTTGCGCCCTGGTATTACGACGATCCCATAGAGAAGCACACCATGCGCTGGGATCCGATCGATGATGTTCGCTATGCGCTACAATGGCGTAATCCGAGTGGGGATCCAGAAAGGAAGGAAGGGGGTAGCATGTGGGGCGCCAACCGCCTTGCTATAGAAGCGCTACCGCTGCTACCGACAGCGCCTCGTGGAAAAGATTTGGAAACCACCGGGTTTACTCGGCGCCGCGAGCAGGGCTTGGCCTGGACTTGGCCGACATGGAGCGGTGCGCTCAGCCTCGATACAGTGCGTTCACTGTTAGCACTTCCTGCTTTACAAGAACAATCTCCTGACCGAAAGAAACTTGGAGCCGTGGGGGTGGTGGAAGTCTACCGGTGCCAGCGAATTACTCAAGGCAAATTCCGCAATTTTACCCCGGCCTTGCCGCCGGAACTGCATCGCAAGCTGAAGGAGCAAGCGGCACAGCACCACCGCAGCATGACGAAGGAAGTGCTCACCCTACTCGAGCGGGCGCTCGGGGAGAAAAGGCGATCCAAGGGCAACCCGCGCGTATTGGGACGGGATGCCGGGTTGTTCGAAGTGCCGGACGATTTCAACGCGCCCTTGCCGGAGGATCTGCTAAATGAGTTTGAGCGGTGAGGCTGCTGCTGGATACACACGTTTGGTTGTGGAGTTTGGTATCTCCGGACCGACTATCGCCTTCGGCTGCAGGGTTGTTGGGTGACTGCGAGAACGACCTCTATCTTTCGGCAGCGAGTTGCTGGGAGATCGCGATCAAGTATCAGCTTGGCAAATTGCCCTTGCCGGAACACCCCGATGACTTTATAGGCCCACGGTTGCTGCGCGATGGCATACACGGTTTGCAAGTGTCATTGCAGCATGCGACGCGGGTGGCTCGCCTGCCGATGATCCACCGGGACCCGTTCGATCGCTTACTGGTGTCGCAATCACAGATCGAAAAGATCGCGCTCATTTCAGCAGATGTAATATTCGCTCAGTATGACGTCGAGCTGATCCGCTGCTGACCACCACAATCCGGTGACGGCGTCGGATCTAAACGCACCCTTACCGGCGGATATACGGACTGATTTTAAGCGGTGAGATTCCAGTCATATTAAATCGAAGTGATTCGTCACCCCGGCAGGGATTGCTGGGGTCCAGAATGCAGGACGCCACCTACGTCCATGTACTCTGGATTCCGGCAATCCATGCCGGAATGACGTGCCTATGTGAATCCTCTTGACCGGCTACCAGACCATCGCCGCACGCTCGCCGTGCGCTCGCGGAATTGCAGGTACCGGATAGCGCCGACGAACCCTGAGACGCGGCGGAGGACTGGCAGGCTTCGGTTGCCACGGGTTACGATTTTTGACAGACAGGCATCGACCAGGCAACCGAGCATATGTCGATCCCAACAAGATCGTTGACCATGCGCTTTCAATGTCACACCCGGACAGACCAAGCAAGGCCGATATCTTTCGGCGGTTCGGATTTATGGTCGAGCCATGGCAGGCGCTGGGCTCTGCGTCGGGTGAGCGTCCGCAATCCGGTGGTCGCTATGGTAGAGTCACAATCTAAAGTGTGCGCCGAACCGCGTCTCAGGGTCCCGGCATTCTGCAGCGTCGGAGAAACTCCATGACCTTCTCCATCGCCGATTCCAGACAGGGCACTCCCCTGGGAAGGAGATCGAGGGCGGCGCGGGCTTGGGCAGCGAAGGGCCCCAGCGCGCGCAACCGCTCCAGACGCAGCGACAGCACGTCGCATTTCGTGGTAAAGACATCGAGGTTGTTACGAATGGCTCGCGGGTCTTGATCGAGGACGAAGGCGAAGTCGAAGACGTCGCGCAGGGAGAACTCTTCCGGCCGATAGAAGACCTTTTTCGCCACGATCTCCACGGGCGTTTCGATTTTGGTCTCGGTTCCCAAAACGGTCTTGATCATATAGGGGTCGGCGGTCAGGCTCGGAGCGACGATGAAATCCACTTCGCCTCCGTCGAAGATGAGCTTCAGGAAATTGGACTGCTCCACATAGCGCCCGGTGAGGGCCTCGGTATGGTCGTTCAAGCGCGGGGACAGGGCCGTCAGGTACTGCGGATCGCGCAGAAAGATGTCGATGTCCCTGCTGCGCCTGTGCCCGTAGTGAAGCATGAGAGCGGTACCGCCGCCGAAGGTCCAATCGGGCGGCGGAAAGTGGCCCTCGAGGCTCGCGATGCACGCCATGGCCCTCGGCCAGAGGACTTCCCATGGCGCCATCAAAGCGCCTCCCAGCGTTTCCGGGCGCGGCTCCCGGACGGGAGAGAGGATGCGCAGGCGGCTTGGAAAGCGGCCTTGGCCGTCTCGATCGAGATCCCGCGGGCGGCGAGGAATCGGAGTGCCGCCTCCGGCGGGACCTCAAGGAAAAAGCTATCGAGGACGCAGGACGGTACGGCTTCCGAGTCCGCCGCGATCAAATTTGCCAGGCGATCGCCATCGATGGGCTCCGGCAACGGCGCGTTGATCGTCGAAAGGACCCAGGGATCCCAGTCAGACGGATGGGGTTCAGGCGTCATAGCGATAAAGGTGCGGTGTAGCTGCGCAAAGAGCGACATTCTTATTATGGCATTGATGATGCCTTTGTCGAAGGGGCGCAGTGAGGACGAGGGTCGGTTTGCCGGCAAGATGAGTCCGAACGGCCTGACCCACGTGTGCTGCCGCGGATAACAGCACGGGGAGCTACGCTATGAGCACCGAGCATGCCGAGCCCGTCCAACGCGAACTGGCGCTGCCCGCCCCAGAACTATCTGGGGACCTGCCGCTCCTGCCCGCGCGCATGGTCAACGAATACCAATACTGCCCGAGACTCGCCTACCTCGAATGGGTACAGGGCGAATGGGCGGAGTCCAGCGATACCGTAGAAGGACGTTTCCAGCACCGGCGGGTCGATAAACCGGCCGGCACCCTGCCCGATCCGGCGGACGTCGATGCCGGCGAGCGCATCCATGCGCGCTCCATCACGTTGTCATCGAGCCGCCTCGGGCTCATCGCGAAGCTCGATCTGGTCGAGGGCGAAGGGGATACGGTCACGCCGGTGGACTACAAGCGCGGCAAGCGACCGCATATCCCCAAGGGGGCCTACAACCCGGAACGCGTGCAGCTCTGCGTGCAGGCGATGATCCTCGAGGAGCATGGCTATCGATGCGAGGCGGGCATCCTCTATTTCGCCGCTTCGCGCGAGCGGGTGCGTGTCGAGCTCGACGAGGAGCTGCGGGCCATGACGCTCGCGGCCGTCAACGGTCTTCGGCTCGTCGCCGCGGGGGGCCAGATGCCGCCGCCCCTGCAGGACAGCCCCAAGTGCCCGCGCTGCTCGCTGGTCGGGATCTGCCTCCCCGACGAGGTCAATTTCCTCAAGCGGGGCGGCGCCGATCCACGCCCCCTGAGCGTCGCTCAGGACAGCGCCTTACCCCTGTACGTGCAGGCGCGCGGGGGATCGGTCCGTAAGCGCGGAGAAACCCTCGAGGTCTTTGTGGACGATAACCTGGTCACGACGGCCAGGCTCATCGACGTGTCCCAGGTCGTCTTGATGGGAAACATCTATCTCAGCACGCCGACCCTGCACGAGCTCATGAGTCGGGAGACCCCCGTCACCTGGCATTCCTACGGCGGTTGGTTCCTCGGGCATACCCAGGGGACGGGCCACAAGAACGTCGAGCTGCGCACCGCCCAGTACCGCGGGAGCTTCGACGAGCGCGTTTGTCTCGCGTTGGCCAAGGGTTTCGTGCGCGCCAAGATCCAGAACTGTCGTACTTTGATGCGGCGCAACTGGCGTGGAGCCACGCCGCCCGATCGGGTGCTTGCCGAGATCAAGCACGACGCCGAGCAGAGCGCCCGGGTCGGAAACCTAGACGCCTTGCTCGGCTTCGAGGGAAGCGCCGCGGCGCGCTACTTCGGCGCCTTCTCGGGTCTCATCAAACAGGACCCCGATCCGGACAGCCTGGCCTTCGACTTCACCAAGCGCAACCGCCGCCCGCCGCTCGACCCCGTGAACGCGCTCTTGTCCTATGCCTATGCACTGCTGGTGCGCACCTGGACCGTCACGCTCACCGCGGTCGGCTTCGACGCCTACCGTGGTTTCTATCACCAACCACGTTACGGCCGCCCCGCCCTCGCGCTCGACATGATGGAACCGTTCCGACCGCTCGTGGCCGACTCGGCGGTCATCCAGGCCATCAACAACGGCGAGGTCAAGCCCACCGATTTCATATCTGCCGCGGGGGCGGTGAACCTCACCAATGACGGGCGCAAGCGCTTCATCGCCGCCTTCGAGCGGCGCCTCGACCACGTGATCACCCACCCGCTCTTCGGATACCGCCTGAGCTATCGGAGACTGTTCGAGGTCCAGGCAAGACTCCTCAGCCGCTTCCTGCTCGGTGACATCACCGAGTACCCGAACTTCACGACCCGATAAGCCGTCATGGACGAGCACCTGTTCATCGTCACCTACGATATCTCGGACCCCAAGCGCTGGCGGGCCGTCTTCTCCCTGATGAACGGTTACGGAGAATGGCTACAGCTCTCCGTCTTTCAGTGCCGCCTCACCCGCCGACGCCATGCCGAGCTGGCCGCCACCCTCGACCAGATCATTAACCATGAGGAAGACCACGTACTGATGTTGGACCTCGGTCCCGCCGAGGGCGTGGTGCCGCGGGTCGTGAGCCTCGGAAAGCCGTTCAAAGCCCTGGAACGCGCGCCTATCATCGTGTAGCATGTTCGCCTCACCGTTGCGAGCGCTCCGGTGATGGCGACATCCCTGGTGACCGCTCGCAAACGGCGCTTCTTTAACAATCAGGATACTACTGTCGCAAGGTGACGTGGTGCCAGAGCTTTGGCCAACCCGCGAACCATCTACCGAAGCACCGCTCGCATCACCGCCCTCCGAGCGGCCTGCCATGCGGGTTTCCACCAGGGCTGTTTTCCGCGGCGATTCGCCGCGGCCTCATTGAAGTGGCGCGGGGCGCTTCGCGTATAACCTCGGGCTCGATCGTTTTCCGCGGCGATTCGCCGCGGCCTCATTGAAGTCAGGTCGAGGGGCTTACGCCCATAAGGGTTTGGCATGTTTTCCGCGGCGATTCGCCGCGGCCTCATTGAAGTCGTATCCTTCTTCCTGAGCCTCGTGCTGTAGGGGCGTTTTCCGCGGCGATTCGCCGCGGCCTCATTGAAGT
>JALZID010000373.1 GCA_030860485.1 Pseudomonadota bacterium
GTCCCTTAAATAACTTGACAGATTCTCTGGCAATTGCTATGCTTACGGTCATGCCGAACACGAGGCTGTCGATCGAGTTGAAACGGCTGAATGGACGCAGCTCGAAAAGTGGGAGTCCTCACATGGGGCCCCGAGGGAAAAACAAGAAGGGATAATCTGTAAAGTTATTCAAGGGACACTACACTAGAATCAGCTCCGCATCCTCCTCCTCGAGGTGCTCTTCCTTGAGCAGATCGAGCAAGTACTCGACTTCCTCGCTCGACAGCACACTGTCCTGCTCATCGTCCCAGTAGTCCTCGTCAGCGCCGGATGCCAGGATGATGTCCCCCCTCCGCTTGAGCAGCTCGACCTTGATCTTGTCAACCTCGCGCTCGATATTGAGTTCCTCGACGCGTCCAAACTGGGTTTTGCCAGCATTCACTGATAGACCGCTCCCCCCCAGCAGCCGCTGCAGCAGCTGGAAATCGCGCGCGAGAGCGTCGCGGTCGTCGTCGAACAAGTAGATGTCATCCATGAAGCGAAGCGTCTCGGCCACGGTCAATTGGCTCGTGTCCTCGATGAAATGCAGGAAATGGCTGCCTATGATCTTCGCAGGGTAGATGCCGTGCGGCAGGCAGTCGATCGACCTCCCTGCATTGATCTCTCGAAAGAACTTGCCTAGGGAGCAGCACGTCCTCTTCCGTTTTCGCACACCCGCGGAACCAGTTCACGAGATCATGCTGGTACACCGAATTGAAGTACTGTGCGATATCTACTTTCGCGCAGTATCGGACTCGCTTCAGTCTTTCTCGCACCGATGCCCGAAACTCTCGATAGCTCTCCACCGGCGAGACCATGCGGCCACCCGCGAAGCGATAGCCGAAGTTCTTGCGATCGGCACGGGGGCTCTTCCTAAATTGGCTGCGATGCCGGTACGTGATGTCATACAAGAAGAATTCGGCCAGCGCATCCAGCTTAAGTGTTCTGCGCAAGTGAAAGTTGGGTTTCGCTGCGTACGCACGGGTCTGCGATAGAAATGACTTCTCCGACTCAGAGTTGTGCGTGATCGATTCATAAATGACGTTCGCTAAGGTGTTTGCCGCGTGCTCGATAAGCACGCGGTTGGTATCCAACGGGAAAAGCGTGCGCGGGAAATCCGCCAAGAAGTATTCGATTGTTCCCTTAAAACTCGGCATAGCAGGTCAGGTCCGCCAAAACGCTTCGAGGCAAGCCCCGGCAGTCCGATCTCCGGAATAGCTTTCTGGGGGCGTTGTCAAATGTAAAGAGCCGTTCAGAACTTACTCGGTTGTGATCCGCGGGCAGTCCCGTTACGGAAAAGGGCCTTCGACACCGTATTCGATTCCGGGCTCTGGCGCCGTGCAACGATGTGGAGGGCCCGACCAGCGAGCACGCGTCGATACCGGCCGGTCGCGCTACTCATCCACGTTCGGGGAGAGGGCCGAAGACCTCGGCCGGATAGCGCTCCAGCACCCCCCTCTCGGGGTCCAGGGCGAGCCAGCCGAGCCGCCGCCAGGCCGTACCCTCCGTCCACAGGATGCGGTTGTTTGCCGGATCCAGCCGTGCCCAGTCCTGCTGGCCGAAGCACTGGATATGGATACGCTCCTCCCTGTCCTCTGCTAAATTCCAGATCCGCAGGCTGCCGTCCCACGAGCCCGAGCTGATGCGCCGCCCATCGGGGGAGTAGGCGCAGGCCCGGACCGGACCCGTATGCCCTTCCAGGGTCAGGAGCGGCTCGCCCGTCTTTGCGTCCCAGACGCGCAGGGTCTGGTCGAACGAGGGCGAGGCGATGTGCCGCCCATCGGGGGAGTAGACGCAGGCCGAGACCCAGCCCGTATGCCCCTGCAGGGTCAGGAGTGGCTCGCCCGTCTCAGCGTCCCAGACGCGCAGGGTCTGGTCGAACGAGGCTGAGGCGATGTACCGCCCATCGGGGGAGTAGGCGCACGCCGGGACCGAGTCCGTATGTCCGGCGAGGGTCAGGAGCGGCTCGCCCGCCTTTGTGTCCCAGACGCGCAGGGTCTGGTCGAACGAGGCCGAGGCGAGGTGCCGGCCATCGGGGGAATAGGCGCAGTCCGACACCGGGCCCGTATGCCCCATCA
>JALZID010000374.1 GCA_030860485.1 Pseudomonadota bacterium
GATGCTGCGCTACGACCGCTATCTCGCCGAGGGTTTCCCCATTGCCACCGGGGTCATCGAAGGGGCCTGTCGTCACCTCGTCAACGACCGCATGGACATCACCGGGGCACGCTGGGGCCTGCGCAGCGCCGAGGCGGTATTGCAGCTCCGGTCGCTGCATTCCAGCGGTGATACGGAGGCCTACTGGGCGTTTCATAAGGCCCAAGAGCAAGAGCGTAACCACCGCTCACGGATGGCAAGTCACCTCTTCAAAGAGGCGGCCTGACGGGCCGAAGCGTCGTTCTAAAAGAACCGCACCCTTCTTTCGTTTCGACATCGTGGACTCCTCCTTCCCAGAAGGTGATGTGTCCACGAAACGGGGTCAACTCCACGTTGCCGGCCTCTACAAGGATAAATAATGGACATCCGGGTATCCTTCTCGCGCAAGCCGCACTGACGTCACTAAGCAAGGGGCTGGAACCAAGTCCCTCTTCCGTCCACGGCGATTAGCGCCGGTAGTACTTACTGGATCGCTCTTCTAAGCCCATAGTGGCGTACTACAGTTCCGCGATCAGGTGCATGGAGGTCAGCCCAGTGAAACGAGCGCTCAGAGCGACCTTGCTAGTCTGCCTAGTACCTGCGCCACCCGTGCCGTCTACAACGAGGGCCGCTTATCGACGTATGGGACCGGCCAATGATAGCCTTATCCAGTGTGCCTTCATCCGGGCAACTACATCGCTTATCTGCGGATCTACTACCTCGCGCGCGACTATCTCGCGCGCGGGAACACGACGCTTCCGCGATAGTCTCCACGACCCCGTAAGGGGCGGGAACAGATCTGTTATCCTGACGATCATCCGGCCATCGACAGGGTTACAATTACTCCAGCCTCATTGTGTGACCGATCGCTAGTCCTGACCATCTACTGAACTTTGTTGCGGCCGATAGAGGCTTACCCTGTGCCGAACGAAGTTAGGTACTACGAATTCACAACCCGATGTTCGCCGTTACTATGATAAGTACCCCCCGGGCCCTCCGAAACCAGTGCCCACCATACTCGCCAACCTGTCGACTAATTGAAAACAATTGGCCCGTTGTGTCTAGAGTGAGGTGCGCGCCCACAGAGCGGTTTGCGCATACGTGCAGCGCTTGATCCGCCTAACCATGCTAAAACATTTTGTCCCGACCTACAGATGGGTTATTCAAGCCGCACAACCTGAAGCCGTTACTACTGCCCCGTTAATGCTCAACCATTTCTGCTAAGTACACTGTGACGCGGACGCACCGTGAAAACCGATCATATCAAGAACCTGTTGCTTCTCTCTCTTCTTCTTTTGGGGCCCATTCGACTCAGCTTGGCGGCTTGTAACCAAACCCTGAGCGCTGGTGCCAACGTAGCATCAGCTATATCGGGCACCGGCGGGACAACTATCTGCCTGCATTTAAGCAGCACCCTCCTTCTCGAGGATCCGGTCTTCGGCGTATGGAGCAGGATACCCGGTACTGGGTTTGATCCGCGTAATCATGTCAGTGAGTCCCAAAAGCAGATTTATTGACTAAACTGTAAAGGCGTAGGGCAGGGATAAGAGCCGGCCCTACGGGGTGCGAAATGTTCACTTGGCTCACACAAAAGATTCGTTCGCTCGCAGAGGTTTTCTCTCGCTTTTGTTGGTCGAGCTCGCTTGGTTGCAATCAAAGATCTGGAGAGGAAGTATGAAGAACTCAACAGTTCGAGTTGAATGCCTTGCGTTTATGGTCGCCGCAATTTGTAGCGTGGCCACTGTCGTTCCTGGCGCCGTCTTCGCGGCGACGCTGACGGCGATGCCGTCCAACTTCGCGAGCGTCTTCGCGTCGGCGCAGGGCGGCGACACGATCCTGCTCGCCGCAGGGTCCTACGGCACGTTCACGGGAGCCTTGAAGTCCGGCCTCGTGACGATCATGCCGCAGGGCGCAACTGCAACCATGGCGCTCAACTTCAGCCCGGCCTCGAACATCACCATCGACGGGCTCACATTGACCAGTGTTTACATGAACGATAGTCGAACGAAAAACATCACGGTTCGCAACTCCACCGTTACCGGCCAGACGACATTCCGCACCGGCACGCTCGCTAATGCCAACATCCTGTTTGACCGTAATGTTCACGGCGCCTGGAACGCGGGCGCGGGCGGCGGAGAAGGTCGCGTGTGGCTTCCGGAGCGCACCAGCCAGCCGTCCGGGATTACTATCCAGAACTCGCGTTTCGGTCCCGGCGGCAACTCCGACGGCATCCAGAACGGCAGCAACGGGACAAGAATCCTGAACAACGAATTCGTCGGCATCAAGCAGATCGACGGCGCGGCAGGTGTCCACGCAGACTCGATCCAGCTCTATGGCTCGCAGAACACTGTCATCCGGAGCAACTGGTTCCATGACGTATCGGTCGGTATCATGTGTGCCGACGGATGCGACCATGAGACCATCGAGGACAACGTCCTTGCCGTGAACGGTTCGCCCTACGCGGTGACTCTGCTATCCGACAATGGCTCGGTGATCCGCCACAACACATTCCTTAACTATGGCACCTGCGATTACAGCCAGCCATGCGGACAGTTGTATCTCGGCAACAAGCCCGCCGATCCGGTCAGCCAAGGCACCATCCTGAAGGACAACATCGTCACCTCATTCTGCGTCTGCGACGGGAGAGTGAGCGGGCTGGCCGAAGAGAGCTACAACCTCTTCACGAAAACCACGGGATCTGGCGCGAACGACGTGTTTGGCAAGCCTACATACGTTGGAGGCGCCAATCCGACCACCCTGACCGGCTTCCAGTTGGCAGCCGGATCTCTTGGCAAAGGCAATGCCTCTGACGGTCTGGATAGGGGCGCCAGATTTTCCCCGCAGCCCACGCCGCTCGCGGCGCCACGGAATTTGAGGCTTCTATAATGACGTGGTTTAACTGATGAGAGCAAAGTACAATCTATTAAAAGCGATTCTTGTGGCCCCCCACGGAGTTCGGGCCATAGCCGCGGCACATAGGTTATGTAGTTAAGGATTCGCGAAAATCGGCTCCAGACCGAATTGCAGCCGCCCACGTTGTCGATCCCGTTTAGGGTGTGCGCGTCGTGCGTTCCCGGCGAGGTAGTCGATGGCGCGTGCA
>JALZID010000375.1 GCA_030860485.1 Pseudomonadota bacterium
GCACGCGCCATCGACTACCTCGCCGGGAACGCACGACGCGCACACCCTAAACGGGATCGACAACGTGGGCGGCTGCAATTCGGTCTGGAGCCGATTTTCGCGAATCCTTAACTACATAACCTATGAAGCGGGCATAATGCAAGCACATGACCCCAACGTCTTGCCCATACTGGAGGATCAGCGCCTCCTGCTGGTCGCGATCGTAGGCACGGAGGCCCTGTTCCAGGTGAGCGCGGGCCGCCGCGGGCTCCCCCAAATAATACAGGGTTGCCCCTAAGGCCAAATGCGCCGCCGGAAGGAGCAGAGGATCGGGTTGAGCTTGGGCGAGCCTGAGCAGCCGCTCCGCGAGCGCCCGCGCCCCCTGCAGTTCCCCCCGGGTGAGCTTGAACCGAAACAAGCCAAAAAGGGCGGGGAAGAGGTGCGGGCTCTCGCCGACCTGCCCGCAGAGCGCATGGGCCCGGTCATAGACACGTTTCACCTCCGGTGTCGTATAGCCCTGGGTCATCGCGAGCACTGCCCCGAGGCTCCCTTGCAGCCCGAGCTCTTGTTGGGCACGCTCACGGGTCTCGGGCAGCGTCTGTAGGCGCTCAAGCGCCCGGATCAGAAGGTCAGCCGCCTCCCGGGCCGCGGCTCGCCGAAGCGCATTCTGCGCCGCCTGCCCGAGATAGTACACAGCCCGGGAGTCGTCTCTCGCCTCCTCGAAATGCACGGCGAGCTCGGCGGCGATGTCCACACTGCGGCTACCGAAGGCGGTCTCTTTCGATTCTCCCACTTTCCGATGGAGCTGCCGCCGCCGCGATGCAGACAAACGCTCGGACAAGATCTGGGGATAAAGGGCATGCAGGAACCGGTAGCGCTCGCAGAGCCGCCGCTCGGGTACGGCAGGACCCTTGCCCCAGTCTAGGAAGAGGTGCCTACCGGCCAGGGCCCCGCAGCAGCCCTCGACCATGAGCACATCGGTGTCCAAGGCGGCGGCGACCGAGGCGGCCGAAAACTCCCTTCCGGCCACACTGGCCGCCTCAAGCATCCCTCGCTGCTCTTGGCTCAGCCGATCGAGCTGATGATCGATGAGCTCGCGTAGGCTCTCCGGCAACCGCCCGGCTAGAGCCGCCGACGGGGCCGGCCAGGGCTCCTCCAAAGGTGCTTCGCCGATCACGCCCCGGCTCATCAGATCGTCTACCATCGCGACCATGAACAAGGGGTTGCCGTCGGTGTGCCCGTGAATGAACCGCCCCCACGCTTCCAGCCCCGGGGCCTGGGGCTCCGGCGGGGCGAACCGCACGGCGAGATATTGGGTGACCTCGGGGGGTGTCAAGAATCCGAGCGGCAAGTCCCTGCACTGCGCGTGCGCCTCTAGCTCCCGCACCAGGCCTCGCAACGGATGCCCGTTCGCGATCACCTCCGCCGGCCGATACGTGCTCACCACCAAGAGGCGCGCGGGCTCGCGGCGCCGGGCCAGCAGCGCCAGCGCATCCACTGTGGAAAGATCGCTCCAGTGCAGGTCCTCCAGCCACAGCACCAGCGGTCGCTCGGCGGTCAGCCCCTCGAGCGCCCCGGCCAGCTCCCGCGCCATCCGCTCTTGGGTCGAACCGAATAATTGGCGGCTTAACGCCTCGCGCTCCGCTTCCTCCATCGAGGCGGGTATCTGGACGAGCCAGGTGGGCGCCTGTCGGCGCAAGAGCGGGATGAGCGCTGGCCCCTTCCGGCGCAGGAGACCCCCGAGTGCCTCGAGCACCGGAAGGTAGGCCTCTCCCGCGCCATAGTGGTCGATACACTGGCCGCGTCCGACCCAAAGATCCTCATGAGCCCCCGCGGCCTGCGCCAGAAAGGCATCGATGAGGGCGGTCTTGCCGATGCCAGGTTCCCCTGTGACAAACACCATCTGACGATTGCCACGAAGCGCCCGCTCCAGGGCGTCGTGTAGTTGCGCCAGCTCCTCGTGCCTGCCTACGAATTGGGAGGGCGGTTGCAGGGCAGGAGGAACGCTCGATTCAATGAGGCCCAGGACGGGCGGGGTGGAGATGAGCGGCGCGATGAACCGGTAGCCTCGTCCGCCCGCCGTCTCGATGAAGCGCGGGTTCTTGGCGTCGTCCCCAAGCGCGCTCCGCAGCTTGCGGATATAGCCCCGCAGCAATCCCTCACTGACGTAGCCGTGCTGCCAGATGGCCTTCAACAATTCCTCTTGGGTGAGCAACCGCTCCGGATGCTCGGCCAGATAGCGCAAGAGCAGAAACGCCTTCGGCCGCAAGGCCAAAAGCTCACTCCCGCGCCAGAGTCTCTCGTTCGCGAGATCCAGCCGAAAGGGAGGAAAGGTGAGGTCTGGTTCGTGCACCACCGCACTTCTTCATGGCTGCGCAGCCTTCTTGTGGCCCCAAGGTAACGCAAAATCCACGAAAATTCCACGCTCGGTTCACGGCGCCCTGGCTTCGCGGCGCGTATGCTTTGGGCGTGGTAGGAGCAACGCACACAAGATCGAGCGGGCCTGCCTATGATCGAGCGACCATCGAGGAGCTTCCGCCGCTGTCTGTGCAGCGGGCTTTCGTGGTGCAGTTCCGCTCGGGGAGTGGCTTGGGGCGATTCGCCGGCCGGGTCGAGCACATACCCTCCGCCCACGCCGCGCGCTTCGGTTCGAAGGATGAGCTGCTTGCGTTTCTCACGCGGGTCCTGGCCGAGGTAAGTGAGTAGGGTTCCGCAGGGGAACAGGTCTGTCCAGCTAGCTCGTGTTAACCCGAGCCCTGCCAGTCGAGGACGAGACCCAGTGACGCAAGAAAGTTCACGGCAACGAAACTTCACCGCCAACGGCCCCTATCGATTAACGTCGGACACCTTCAGTACAACGCTTCTCGCCATCGGGAGCAAGTAGCAGCAAAGGTCGGGCACGGACCTGGGCCAGGACATTGGGACCCGGCCAGTATAAACCCCGGGTGGCCGTGTGGCTTGGCCTACCGGTAGGGTCAGCCGTACGACTGGTTTGTAAGATAGTTCACAGACAATTTGTGAAATAGTTCACAGACAAGCGCCCGGGATCGCGTTACAACCCGCCCATCGGATCACCGAATCGGTGGCGCGGTGCGTTGTGAAGGCATCCAGAGTCCATTCCCGCTGGCAGGCCGCCGCTCTTGGGGGGACGAACGTGCGTTGGCGCCGGCGCCAAGCACGGTGTCGACCGAGGCGACGTCGGGCACTGTTGCCGAATGCCGCACCGCGGTCTGGCAGGAAAAGAGGGATCTTTGTCATTGCAGATAGATCCGGTACGGGAGCACGAGCTACAGCAGGAGGATCAAGCATGTCACAAGAAACGCTGGCGGATAATCAAGATGGTCATGTTCCTCAGGCGACCGGGCGGCCAGTCCCAGTTCAGCACACATCTGGGCTCGGAGGCCGACGCCGTGCGCGATAGTCGCTGGATCCAGACCTGGGTCCTGGGTCAACCGGATCCTGACAAGGGTCGCGAGGTGTTCTCGTCTTTGAGCGTAGAGGCCCAGAGCCGGCCCGATATGCGCGGGTTGCAGACCTGGATCCTGGCTCACCCGCATGCCGATCTGAGCATCGAGGCGCTCTCGGAGCGGGTAGCCATAAGCCCGCGCAACCGCGCGGATATTTTTCATCGGGCTGCCCTCTTCGCGGTCAATTCCGAGACTACCGCGTCCCGACGCCTTGCCGCAGGCAAATTGAGACGCCTACAGACGCGTGTGTCGCGCGCAATCGCCACCCGTACACCGATCGCCTCCGGTGGCACGTGAAATGAGCCCATATTTCCCCACCCCTGTGGATATCTTTGGGCGATGGTTTCAACTTATCAAGTATAGACGGGATCTGTGTAAGGAGGAATCATTATGCCATCCGAATCCATATTACCTGTGAAGCTTCAGCCACCCGGCACCGGTCTACCCGCTCTCGAATTGGCTTTTGCTCGGGTCCATGCCCGAATCACATGGCCCCTGACCTCACAAGCGGCCGCTCTGAGGCGGTTCAAGTGTGAAGCGGACACGATTCTCTCCTTAGCACGCCGTGTCCCGGCCCAGCAGGGCAGGGTCCGCGTGCTGATCGACCGGATCTTAGGGATCGAAGACAGCAGCCGGTACTGGTCGGTGTTCATGGTGCTCGACCACCTGCGGATCGTGGACACCGGTATTGCCGAGATCCTCGAGGCGCTAAGCCATGATCGCCCTTACCCAACGGAGGTCCGCATCCAGGACGTGAAACCGCGTGTGGACGCCGGTCCCGAGGCCATAGAGGATTTGATAAAGGCCGTTGCCGAGTATGGGGCCACCGTCCATCGAATCGGGAAGCTGCGTGGCCGCCTGCGCCATGCCCATCCGTGGTTTGGGCCCATGACCGCCCATGATTGGCATTGTTTGGCCGCGGGTCATCATTGGATCCATCGACGGCAGCTAGAGCGGATACAGCGGAGGCTCATGAATGAAGGATAGGACGTTCAACTTCGCCCGGCTGTTCGTGCAGGAGACGGGCATGAAGCCGGCCAAGTTCGTGGAGGGAGCGCGCCTCGAGGCGGCACGCTGCACGCTGGAGCAGACGGCTCTTCCCGTCGAGGCCATCGAAGCGCCGCGGGTTTCGGTGATCCCAAGCGCATGCGCCGGAGCTTCCGTCGGTTGCTCCGGGTCAGCCTTGGCCTCACGCCGCGAGGGGGTGTCTGGGAAGCAATCATGGCCGATTGCATGCGTCGGCGAGAGATTTGTGGATGTTTCACAGAAATCAGTGGGGCAATCCCGCAACGGTAGTCGCGGTATTACCTAATGCGGATTACGTATACATCGAGGGGCACACAATGAACGTCTTATTTCTCACCTCGGCTCACAATAGCCTGAGCCAGCGCCTGTTGCTCGAGCTTACGGACCGAGGCCATCAAGTTTCGGTCGCTTTGGCCACGAGTGATGAGGCGATGCTAACCGCGGTCGTGGAGCACGCGCCCAATCTCATTATTGCTCCGATGCTAAAAATCGCTGTTCCGGAGGCGATCTGGTCTCAGCATACATGTCTCATCATCCATCCCGGTATCAAGGGCGATCGAGGACCTTCCTCGCTCGATTGGGCTATCCAGATGGGCGAGAAGATCTGGGGTGTAACCGTCTTGGAAGCTGTCGGCGATATGGACGCGGGACCGATCTGGGCGTCGCATGGTTTCCCAACCAGTGCTCCGCCCGTCGCGAAGAGCAGCCTCTACCGTCACGAAGTCACCGAGGCCGCCGTGCGCTGCGTGATCGAGGCCGTGGCCAAGTTTGAGTTGGATGATTTTCGGCCCGAGCCGCTTGATTACCGTAACTACGATGTACATGGCTGTCTGCGCGCACCCATGCGACAGCCGGATCGCACCATCGACTGGATTCGCGACCCGACAGAGATCATCGCGCGAAAGATCCGCGCGGCGGACAGCCAGCCGGGGGTTTTGGACAGTTTGTTCGGTAAGCCATATTACCTCTACGGCGCGCACGAGGAAGACCGCATCAAGGGAGCACCAGGCGAGATCCTGGCCCAGAGGCATGGGGCCATCTGCCGCGGCACCGTCGATGGGGCCATCTGGATCACCCACCTCAGGGCCAAGGACCACGGACCTGTCGCCGGGATCAAATTGCCGGCCATACAGGTGCTGGGAGAATTCTTCCAGACGCCCACCGCGATGCTTTCGATGGGGGCGCCGATGGATTTCCGCACCTTCCGCGAGATCCGATACACCGAGAAGGACCAGGTCGGGTATCTGTACTTCGACTTCTACAACGGCGCGATGAGCACCGAGCAGTGCTACCGGCTACGCGACGCGTTCCTGGCGGCGCGGGCCCGCCCCACAAAGGTGATCGTGCTCTTCGGGGGGCGCGACTTCTGGTCCAATGGTATCCACCTCAATGTAATCGAGGCGGCTCCCGATCCCGCCATGGAGTCTTGGCGCAACATCAACGCCATCGATGACCTTATCTATGAGATCCTCAACACCATGTCACATCTCGTGATCGCGGGTTTACGCGGCAATGCCGGCGCAGGAGGCGCGATGCTTGCCCTCGCGGCCGATCATGTATATGCGCGCCGGGGTGTGGTGCTCAACCCTCATTACAAAAGCATGGGGGGACTCTATGGCTCGGAATACCATACCTATACCCTACCGCGACGGGTCGGCGCGGGGCAGACGGCCGAGCTGACCGAATGCTGTCTGCCCATAGGCACCAAGGCGGCCAAGGCAATGGGCTTCCTTGATGACGCCTTCGGCGCCAGCCTCGGCGAATTCGAACAGGAGATGATGCAAAGGGCGACGGGAATGGCGCAGGATCCGTGCATCTGGCGCCTGCTACGTGAGAAGCACGAGAAACGGCTGGCGGGGCAATGCATCAAGCCCCTCGCGGCGTACCGTGCCGAAGAGCTCAGGAAGATGCGCGCCAATTTCTTCGGCCCGGATCCCGCCTACCACGAGGCACGACAGAGGTTTGTCTATAAGGGTGCCCCTGTCTCGCGTGTTCCAGAGAAGACGGCGCGCCAGCCCGTTCCCATCAGGTCGTTGGGGGCGATGGCGTAGCGCCGAAGATATGGCTGCCATCGTCATAAACGGCAATGCCATCGCGGCAGCGGTACGCCGGGAATGGAAGGGAAGAGCGGAGGCACTGAAACGACGCGGCGTCCTACCAGCCCTGGCGGTGATCATCGTCGGTGACAACCTCGCGTCCAAGATCTATGTGCGCAACAAGGTCAAGGCGTGCTGCGAAGTCGGGCTGCATTCCGAGGTGCACGAGTTGCCTACCGACATCGGCGAGGACATGGTCCTGGCCTACATACGGCGCCTCAATCACAACCCTGATATTCACGGAATCCTCGTGCAGTTGCCATTACCGCCGCAGCTCGACAGGGACAAGGTCCTCGCCACCGTTTCGGCGGACAAGGACGTCGACGGGTTTCATGTCCACAACCTGGGCGCCTTGGTAACCGGGAACGCACTGTTCCCGCCGTGCACGCCATACGGCATACAGTGTCTTCTCGATCACATGCAGATCCCCATAGAGGGCCAGAACGCGGTGGTGGTCGGACGCAGCACTATCGTCGGCAAACCGATGGCCCTCATGCTCCTTCAGAAGGGGGCCACGGTCACCGTCTGCACCTCAAAGACCAGAGACCTCGCGACGTACACGCGCCTTGCGGACATCCTCGTGGTGGCGACGGGCAAGCCGAATCTCATCACCGCGGCCATGGTGAAGGAAGGCGCGGCGGTGATCGACGTCGGGATCAATCGGGCACCGGATGGCCGTCTGGTGGGTGACGTAGATTTCGATGGGGTCCAAGAGAAGGCCGGCTACCTCACGCCCGTGCCGGGTGGGGTCGGTCCGATGACGGTAGCGATGCTCATCGCCAACACGGTCCGTGCGGCGGAGCGGCTGGCGGGCGAAGCGTGCAGGCTCACGCAAGGGGAGGATGTCGCAGGCCTGCCCCCCAGGGCAGCAAGTTGTACAGAGTACTACCATGGTTTGTGAAATAGTTCACAGACAAGCGCACCGGGATCGTGTTACAAGCCTATCATCGGATCACCGGATCGGGTGACGCGGGGCGTTATGAAGGCATCCACAGTCCATTCCCGATGGCAGGCCGGCGGTCTTGCGGGGACCGAACGTGAGTTGGCGCCGGCGCAAGGCACGGTCTCGACGGAGGCGGCCTCGGGCGCTGCCGCCGGATGTCGCACGGCTCCCGGCTCGACCCCGAGGTGCGACGAGACTTCGATCCCCACCTTCGTCGGGCTGTCGGGCTCACCGCTTGTTCATGCTCGACTATCTCGGTCTCGGCCTGGCCGGCGGGCTCATGGGGCTCTTGATCGGGCTCGGTGGGGACGGGATCTCATGGCAACGCGCAGCGTGTGGTTCAGCGCATGGCCGTGCCCCTCGCCATGCTCTCAGACATCATTAACTTATAAGGAGCAAGTCATGAAAAACCCATACTCAACTCTATTATTCGCTGTCCCGATTCTGTCTCTCAGCTTGGCAGGTTGTGCATCAACGCAACCTAAAAGCATCGGTTCTGCCCAGGCCGTCCAGCCTGCGGCTGCGGCCTCTAAGGACGTTCTCAAGACCTTGGAGATCCGCGCCGTTGATTTGGGCTATGAGCCGAATGCGCTGACCGTCGCCACGCCGGGTCGTTATGTCGTCAAACTCCTTAATACTGGCCAGATGCCGCACGATATTACCTTCCCGGATGGCGCGAAGATTTCGGCTCGCGCAGGCGCCATCGCCGTCGGAGAGGTCGAGGTTCCGGAAGACGGCATTGGCTTCATTTGCTCAGTCCCTGGCCATTTCCATGCGGGCATGAAAGGCGAGATCCGGGTGACGGGCACTGGGCCCATCAAGGATAGTGGTCCTGCCGCGGCGACTGTGGTTGAGCCTGATCCCAAGGCGCCACCCTACAAGCTCTATGACGCCAGAGCCCCCGAACCGCTCCGTGGCAGCAAGGTCCATGACATCGATTTGGTGATCGAGGAGAAGCTGATGACCGTCGCGCCGGGCTATGTGCAAAAGGTCTGGGCCTTCGGTGGGAAAGTGCCGGGGCCGGTGATCCGGGTCAAACAGGGCGACACCGTGAGGGTTCATCTGAAAAACCCCACCAGCAATGAATTCGCTCATTCGATCGACTTCCACGCTAGCCAGGTCGCCTGGAACGACGAGATGACCTCGATTAAACCGGGCGAAGAAAAGCTCTACGAATGGCGGGCGGATTATGCCGGGGTGTGGATGTACCACTGCGGCAGCCCCCATCCCTTACATCACATGGCCAATGGGCTGTACGGGATGGTTATCGTCGAACCGAAGGGGGGATTCAAAGAAGTCGACCACGAATTTGCCCTGGTGCAGAGCGAATGGTATTTGGGACCGCAGCGGCAACCCACGGATCTCAGTAAAGCGTCTAACGCGGCTTACCCCGACCATGTCGTGTTCAACGGCGTCGCCAACCAATATAAAGACCACCCCCTGCAAGTCGATACGGGCAAGCGCGTGCGCATGTTCGTATTGAACGTGGGTCCGAGTAAGGATAGCTCCTTTCATATCGTGGGGACGATTTTCGACACGGTGATCAAAGAAGGCGTCACTCTGACGCCCGATAACCCGGGCCACTATGGTTCCCAGGCGGTCGATCTGGCGCCGGCCCAGGGGGCGATCATCGAGTTCACGACTGCCGAGGACGGCCTCTATCCGATCGTCACCCATGCCTTCAATTTTGTAGGCCGAGGGGCGCTGGGCCTGGTCAGAGCGGGTGACGGCGATCCAAAAGGGACAGGGGTTGCTGCAAAGTAGAAGGACGGGCGATAAAGCCTATTTAGGCTTTATCAGTGGCAGGGGTCAATCTGGTTGGAGATAACCCGACGTTAGGTTTTTCAGATGCGACAGAAACGGGAAGTCGGACAATGAAACCTTATACCCGATTACTGCCGATTCTGGTTGGATTGAGCGGGTGTTTAGATCCCCAGATCCAGCCATCTAGCCTTAGTGTCAGTCAGATAAAAGCGGTCCTGGTGCTTCCCATTGAAGCACCGCCGCTGGAGGTGACGCCGGACTTGCTTCTGACCCAGCAGCCTAGCCTGGCGATGCTGAGTGAAACCATACCACTCGATTCGGTGCTAGACCGTAAGGTCTATCGTGGTCCCGGTGGAGTGCTCATCGCTGGCTGGGTCGATGGGACTCCGGCGGCAAGCTTCAACGACGGCAAAGCCCTCTGGATACCAACGATGGTGCTGGCCCAGCGGATCGCTTCCCAGTTGTCGTCGGGCGGCGCCATTAAAGCCATTGTAAGTAAGCGTTATTACAAGCTTCCCCGACCCAGCGAAGCACGAACCGCACATCTTGAAAACTGGAGGTACCCAATCAGGCAATGGTACAACCAAGCAACCGCTTCGATTGACTATAGCCGGTTTGGTGCAGATCCTGTAGATGCTGTCTTAGAGGTTGGTTTAGGCCGCTATTCCATCTGGGAAGAGCAAGTAGAGCTGCAGGTTTTAATGAAACTGATCGATCCTCATACTAAACAGGTGTTGGGAAGGATGAGTAGTGAGACGTACCCGACATTAAGCCATCCTCAGGCGCTGCTGAACGGTGATGGTGCAAATTTCAAACGGTTTGTCACTCAAACGGGCACACAGCTTATCGCCGATGGGTTAACGTACTTCGGATTTGCATCAAGGTGAGCGATCGGCCGACGGGCCGGCCCCGCCAGGCTGTAACGCAGGTGACTCGTGCAGTGCCCAGGGAGGGGTTTGCTCGATTTCGGTTTGAGACTATGCCCATGGGTTGCCGGGATGAAGGATCGCGGTTTACGCGCACCACCTCGGTTGACTGATCAGAAAGGGTGGAACCTCACTATGCGGGAGTTCAATAGACTGATCCACCCAAGCAATGGTTCATGTGGAATTCTTCGAACAACTCCCTCGTTCCGCGGACCTCGCGGGCTCTGCAGAAGATGCTGTGCAGCCGGGGTAGTCTCGCATTCCATGTACAGAGGACTCTTGCGATCCGGTCTCGCCATATGACAGCCAGCGAAAAGCTCAACCTCTTCTCTCTCCGCGGCAAGAACCGCGTCTTGCACCTCACCTGGTTTGCCTTTTTTCTCGTCTTCGTCGTCTGGTTTAACCATGCGCCCCTCATGGCCTCTATCCAAGCGAGTATGGGGTTGAGCGAACAACAGGTCAAGATTTTACTGATCCTCAATGTGGCCCTCACCATTCCCGCACGGATCATCATCGGTATGCTGGTCGATAGAGTAGGGCCGCGGCTCGTTTACTTCATGCTGCTGCTTGTCTCTGGCTTTGTGTGCCTGTTTTTCGCCCTGGCCGAGACGTTTGAGACCCTGGCCTTTTGGCGTTTTCTGCTCGGGTTTGTCGGCGCCGGCTTCGTCATCGGAGTCCGCGTGATCGGCGAGTGGTTTCCTGCGAAGGAAGTCGGGTTTGCCCAGGGGATCTATGGGGGCTGGGGGAATTTTGGCTCGGCGGCTGCGGCGATGAGCCTGCCTGCGCTAGCGCTTCTCTTTGGTGGCGCCGACGGCTGGCGGTATGCCGTAGGGATCACCGGGGGCGTCATGCTATTGTACGCATTTGTTTATTATTTTTCGGTCGCCGATACCCCGCGGGGAACGATGTTCTCTAGGTCGCCCAAAGTGGGCGCGCTTGAGGCCAGGAGCAAGGCCGATCTTGCTTTTTATCTCCTGTTGAACATCCCCTTGTACGGCGCCTTGGCCTTGCTCACACGTGCGCTCGGCACGCTGGGCCTATTATCTCAGGGGGCGATTGGCATCGTCGGCCTGGTCCTCATCAGCGCCTATATTGTGCAATCTTACCGCATCTACCAGATCAACGCCGCGGCGCTCAGAAACCCAGGCCCAACGATGCACAGCTACAGGTTCAAGCAAGTGGCGATATTGAGCTTTGCGTATTTGGTGACTTTTGGCGCGGAGATCGCCGTGGTGTCCATGCTACCGCTGTTCTTCAAAGAGACATTTGACATGTCATTGGTCCAGGCCGGAGTTGCGGCTTCTAGCTTTGCATTCATGTCCTTGATCGCGCGCCCTTTGGGCGGCCTGTTGAGCGACCGCTATGGACGAAAGCGCACCCTCGCTTTTCTGCTCGCGGGCCTTGCAATAGGATTCCAGCTGATGAGCCTGGTCGGTAACGATTGGCCGCTCATCCTTGTCATGCTCGTGACCGTGTCCTGCGCTGCCTTCGTGCTGGGCGGCGCAGGGGCAGTATTTGCCATCGTCCCGCTCATCCATCGCCCCCTGACGGGTCACATCGCAGGGATAGTCGGTGCCTATGGTAGTGCGGGCGGGGTGTTCTTCTTGACGGTGCTATCTTTTGCGTCGCCATCGGTTTTTTTCCTTGTAATCGCCTTGGCCGCGTTCATCGCGCTCGGCGCGGTGTTATCGCTGGACGAACTGCAAGAGGCCGTAGCTGAGGAGCTGCCTGGTGGCCAGGCGGAGCGGAGATAAACAGAAGTGAAAATGTCCATGTGCGAGTCTCTTAAACGCCATGCTGCGCGGCACGCTAGCTCGCGTGTGGTTTGGTTATGGCCAGGGGTGCGCCTTGCTCCGCACTTTGGCGGAATGCCGGCGGAATATCTGGCTGTTCTGCAATGACCGCTTCAGGAGACAATCCATGAGCCATTTTCTAGAGCGTCTGAGATTCTTTAAAAAAGTGCAGGGGACATTCTCCAACGGCCACGGCATCGTTACCAACGAGGATCGCCAATGGGAAGAGGCCTATCGCAACCGCTGGCGCTTCGACAAGGTGGTGCGCTCGACCCACGGGGTCAACTGCACCGGGAGTTGTTCCTGGAACATCCACGTCAAGAACGGGTTGGTCGCCTTCGAGATGCAGGCGACCGATTACCCGCGCACCCGCCCGGACCTGCCCGACCATGAGCCTCGGGGCTGCCAGCGCGGGGCGAGCTATTCCTGGTATCTCTACAGCCCCCACCGGGTCAAGTATCCGCTCATCCGCGGCCGACTCCTCGACCTCTATCGCGTCGAACGCGCGCGGGGCCTCGACCCCGTCGAGGCGTGGGCCGCGATCCAGGAGGACCCCGAGAAGCGCCGCCAGTACACCGCCGTGCGGGGCCTGGGAGGCTTCATACGCAGCGACTGGGAGGAGGTGACCGAGGTCATCGCCGCGGCCAATGTCTACACCATACAACAATACGGGCCGGACCGGGTGATCGGCTTCTCACCCATCCCGGCCATGTCCATGATCAGCTACGCGGCCGGGACCCGCTACCTCGGGCTCATCGGCGGGGTGCCGCTGTCCTTCTATGACTGGTACGCCGATCTGCCGCCCTCCTCGCCCCAGACCTGGGGCGAGCAGACCGACGTCCCCGAGGCCGCGGACTGGTACAACGCGGGCTATATCATCGTATGCGGGGCTAACCTCCCCATGACCCGCACCCCGGATGCCCACTTCTACGCCGAGGTGCGCTACAAGGGTACCAAGGTGGTGGCGGTCGCGCCCGACTACGCCGAATACGTCAAGTTTGCCGATCTCTGGATGCCGGTGAAGCAAGGTACCGATTCAGCCCTGTTCCTGGCCATGGGCCACGTGGTGCTGCGCGAATTCTTCTTGGAACGCAAGGAAGCCTATTTCCTCGAGTACGCCCGTGCCTACACCGATCTCCCCATGCTGGTGCGTCTGCGACCCCATGGCAAGGGCTACACCTTTGACCGGCTGCTGCGCGCATCGGACTTCGACGATAGTCTCGGCGAGGCCAACAACCCGGAGTGGAAGTGTGTGGTCTGCGATGAGGAGACCGGCAACTACACCGTGCCGAACGGCTCAATCGGCTTCCGCTGGGGGGAGGAAGGTCGCTGGAACCTCAAGCTCAAGAACGGAGACACCGGTCCGGGCACTCGCCCGCGACTGAGCTTCAGCGGCGGCGCGGACGAAGTGGTCTCGGTCGCCTTTCCACACTTCGAGTCCGCCGGCGGGCGCATCGTCAATCGCAAGGTGCCGATCCGCAGGCTCCAACTCAACGGTGAAGAAATACTCGTCGCCACGGTGTTCGATCTCCAGCTCGCCCAGTACGGCGTGGATCAGGGCCTCGGCGGCGCGCACGTGGCCGCGAACTACGACGACACCCAAATACCGTACACGCCCGCCTGGGCTGAAGGGATCACGGGTGTCAAACGCGCCGACATCATCCGCACCGCGCGCGAGTTCGCGGACAACGCCGCCAAGACGCTCGGGAAGTCCATGGTGATCCTCGGGGCCGGGATCAACCACTGGTACCACGCGGACATGACCTACCGCTCCATCATGAACCTCTTGCACCTCTGCGGCTGCGTGGGCCAGAGCGGTGGCGGCTGGGCCCATTACGTCGGGCAGGAAAAGCTGCGACCCCAGGCGGGCTGGGCGCCCATCGCCTTTGCGCTCGACTGGCACCGGCCGGCACGGCAGATGAACGGCACCAGCTTCTGGTACTTCCACACCGATCAATGGCGCTACGAGCGGCTCGCGGCCGACGGGCTCCTGGCGGCCACCGCCAAGGGTAAGTACCGCGGCTGTACGCTCGCCGACTACAACGTGGTCTCCCAGCGGCTCGGCTGGCTGCCTTCCGCGCCCCACTTCAACCGCAACCCGCTGGCTATTTGCACAGAGGCTGAGTCGGCGGGCGCGCAGAACGACCAGGAGATCGTCGATCATCTCGTTGCCCGGCTCAAGAGCGGCGAGATCGACTTCGCCGCCGAGGACATCGATGCCCCGGAGAACTTCCCCCGCAACCTCTTCGTCTGGCGCGCCAACCTCATCGGCTCCAGCGCCAAGGGCCACGAGTATTTCCTGAAGCACCTCCTTGGCGCTCAGAACGGGGTCATGCAGCCGGTCACCGAGGAGGCCCGAGGCAAGGAGATCGAGTGGCGGAGCGAAGCCCCCATCGGCAAGCTCGACCTGCTGGTCGATATTAACTTCCGGCTCAACTCCACCGGGGCCTACTCCGACATCGTGCTCCCGACCGCCACCTGGTATGAGAAGAGCGATCTCAACACCACCGATATGCACCCCTTTATCCACCCCCTGACGGAGGCGGTGAATCCCGGGTGGGAGTCGCGCTCCGACTGGCGGATCTTCAGGGGCATTGCCAAGGCATTTGCCAGGCTCGCCGCCAATCATCTGGGCAAGCGCAAGGACCTCGTCTCCATCCCGCTCCTGCACGACTCCCCTGCGGAGCTCGGGCAGCCCCTCGGGGTACGCGACTGGAAGCGGGGCGAGTGCGAGCCCGTCCCCGGCAAGACGCTGCCGATCTTCAAGGTCGTCGACCGCGATTTCGGAGCGACCTACAAGAAGTTTTGCGCGCTGGGGCCGCTCATGGTCTCCCAAGGCAACGCGGTGAAGGGCCTCGCTTGGAACACCGAAGAAGAGTATGAGCGCCTCAAGGTCCAGAACGGCGCCATCGCCGAGCCGGGAATCACGCAAGGCATGCCATCCCTCCAGGACGACATCCACGTCTGCGATGCGATCCTGATGCTCGCGCCCGAGACCAA
>JALZID010000376.1 GCA_030860485.1 Pseudomonadota bacterium
GAGGTTGTCCACAGATCCCCAGCTTGGCCTGTGGGCCCTGTGGGTAACAGGGATGTTATCCACAAGTCCACAGGCACCCATGCCCCTCACAGGCTCGCAACCACCCACAAATTGTCCCGAAGAGCCAACATATGTTACATGTCACGGAGCGGGATATTCTCACCACAAACCTGCTGGTTTCTCTTGGGTTGGCGGTCGGTCTTCTCTTACCCCTTTGTGGCTTGACCGGTCGAGTCACCACGCCACTGAAGAACTTAGCGACCATCATGCGGCGCGCGTCCCAAGGCGAGAAACAACTGCGGGCAGAGCTTCGGGGGCCCAGAGATATCATCGAGATGGAACAGGCATTTAATACGATGATGGCGGTGCTCCAAGCGCGCGAGGGGCAACTAGAAGAAGCGCGCGACGCAGCCATCGAGTCAGCTCGCGTAAAAGGGGAGTTCGCTGCAAATGTCAGCCACGAGCTTCGCACGCCGCTCGGGGGAGTGCTGGGGATGCTGGAATTATTGCAGGGCACGGCGTTGACGTCGAAACAACGCGACTACCTGGAGGTAGCGAATCAGGCCGGCAAAGCGTTGCTGGTTTTAATCGAGGATATCCTGGATTTCTCCCGGATCGAATCCGGAAAGCTAAAGCTGCAACCCGTCGATTTCTGCTTGCGGGAGATCTTGGACGAGGTGGTCGCCATGCTCGCCCGTCAGGCGCAACGCAAAGCGATCGATTTGAACTATGTGGTGGCAGACCAGGTCCCGAGCACGGTGCGCGGTGAGCCAAGCCGGATCCGACAAGTTCTGATCAATCTGGTCGGCAATGCGGTGAAGTTTACCGCACAAGGAGAGGTGGCTATTCGGGTTAGCAAGGACAGCGATCGAGGAAGCAAGACGCTGTTGCGGTTCGAAGTGAAGGATACGGGTATCGGCATCCCGATCGAGGCGCACCGGCGGATCTTCGAGGCCTTCACTCAAGCAGACGGTTCGACGACGCGCAACTATGGTGGCAGCGGTTTGGGTTTGGCGATTAGCCGTCAGTTGGTGGCATTTATGGGTGGTGACGTCGGGCTTGCGAGCGAGCTCGGGCAAGGTAGCACTTTCTGGTTTACCGTCGCGCTCGATCAATCCGCCTCGGTGGCGGAGCGACTTACTAACGCCGAACGGAGTTTTAACGGTTTGCGTGTTTTGATCGTCGATGACAGTGAAGTGGTGCGCGCATTTATCGCTCAGACGCTCGGCGGATGGGGGATCGAGTATTTAAACAGTACGGCGAGTGCACGGCAGGCGCTCGAGATGTTGCGTTCGACGGTAGCGCAAGGGAGTCCCTACGATCTAGCGATCGTGGATGACTCGCTACCCGGAACAGGGGGCACTGAACTGGTGGACAACATTGCGGCCGATCCCGCCCTCGCCGAGTTAAAAGTGATCCTAACGACTAATGAGCAACAGCCGCCGGGTATCTGGGTTCGGCCGCCTATGGCCCGTTGCCTCCGCAAGCCCATACGTGCTTCGGAATTGTACGATTGTATCGCAGCTGCCATCAATCCGTCCGACGATTATCGATCACCACTGGTGTTGCACAGCGAGACCGAGACCCCGATGCGCCTCGGAGGACGAATCCTGGTAGTCGAGGACAACCGTGCCAACCAGCTAGTTGCAATGGGTATGCTGGAACGGCTCGGCTGTCAGGTGGAAATTGCTTCCGACGGGCAGCAAGCCTTGGCGCAGATGGCGAGACAGGCGTTTGACCTTCTGCTCATGGACTGCCAAATGCCGGGCATGGATGGCTATGAAGCTGCGCGGCGGATTCGAGCGATCGAGCAAGGGAGCGCCCGAATTCCGATTATCGCAATGACTGCGAACGTTCAACCGAGCGACCGTGACAAGTGTCTTGCGTCCGGAATGGACGATTACCTACCGAAACCGCTTACGCTCCAGAGCTTGCACGTGAAGCTTGCGCAATGGCTCGATCCCATCACTCAAGATGCAGGTATCTCGCTGGAAGGTGGAACGGCATCGGGAGACGCAGCCATTGACCGTGCAATCCTCGACGAGGTTCGCGACAGCGTGGGTGGCGGGTTCCCGCGGGTGGTCCAATATTATCTCGAGGATATGCCGGGTCACTTGAGGTCATTGGAGGCTGCCGTAGCCAATGGTGATGTCCGGTTACTTGGCGAAATCGCGCATAACATCAAAGGCAGCAGTAGAACTCTCGGGGCGCACCGTCTTGCGGCCAACGCTAAACAGCTTGAGGATATAGCTCGCGGCGGGGCCACGGAAGGTACCACAGAGTGGGTTACGGCGCTCTTCAATGAATACAAGCTGGTTAAGCTCGCTTTAGACCAGGAGCTCCAGCAAAGGGTTCAGCAGGGCGCGTCGCGAGAAGTCGGTCAAGCGCGCATTCTTATCGTAGACGATGACCGCAGTATGCGTGCCGCGTTACGGGCGTTGTTGGAGACAGACGGCCATAGGATGGAGGAAGCGGCACATGGTCTACATGCACTCGCGCTTTGTGAGCGGCAGATGCCTGACCTGGTATTGATGGACGCCATGATGCCCGAGATGGACGGTTTTATGGCCTGTAGGCGTATGCGAGAGTTTCGCCACGGTGAACGCATACCGATATTGATCATCACCGCACTGGACGACGAAAGCTCCATCGATGGTGCGTTTGCGGCAGGCGCTACCGATTACATTTCGAAGCCGATCAATTTCGCAGTATTGCGTCAGCGCGTAAGCCGACTTCTTCAAGCCAGTCGTGCCGAGGCGCATGTCCGCCGTCTCGCCTACCAAGACTCGCTCACGGGGCTTCCCAACCGGACATTATTTAAAGAGCGCTTAGAGGTCCTGATTGGCCGGTCATCCTCCGATCAACTGCATGCGATCTTGTTTCTGGACCTCAATCGTTTCAAATTGGTGAATGACACGCTGGGACATGAGGTTGGAGATCTCCTATTAAAAGCGGCCGCCGAGCGCCTCTCGGGTTGTGTCCGGTCGACAGACACCGTGGCGAGGATCGGCGGCGATGAGTTTACGATCATCCTTGAACATATTGATTCGTTGATGGTAGTTACGAATGTGGTCGAGAAGATCAGCAAGGCGCTGGCTACACCGTTTGTGTTTGTAGGCCAAGAGATGTATGTCAGCACGAGTATTGGTGTTTCGGTCTATCCGGTCGATGGGAAGGACTGTGGCTCGCTCATTAAGCGTGCCGATATTGCGATGTTCAAAGCGAAGGAACACGGCGATAGGTTCCGATTTTACGAAGACAGCATGGACGCGGGGACTTCCAAACGGCTAGCACTCGAGAGCGACCTGCGGCGCGCGATCGAACGCGAAGAGTTGATCCTACATTATCAGCCCCAGATCGATCTGGGGTCCGGCCGGATCATTGGAATGGAAGCGTTGGTTCGTTGGCAGCATCCAATGCGTGGTATGATTTCGCCTGCGCACTTTATTCCGCTCGCGGAAGAAACGGGGTTAATCGCTCCGTTGGGAGAATGGGTGTTGGGGTCGGCATGCGCTCAGAACAAAGCCTGGCAGGACGCCGGATTGCGTGCGATTCCAGTGGCGGTAAATCTCTCGGCTAAGCAGCTTGGGCAGAATGATCTCGACCGAAGTATCGCGAAGATATTAGACGATACGGGGTTGCAACCACGGTTCCTAGAATTGGAGCTTACGGAAACGGCGGTAATGCATAAACCAGAAGAAATGCTCGCGAGACTTCGGAGTTTGAAGGACTTAGGTATTCACATTTCTCTCGATGATTTCGGCACGGGTTACTCGAGCCTTAACTATCTCAAGCATTTTCCCTTCGACAAACTGAAGATTGACCAGTGTTTCGTCCGCGGCGTTATAAGCAACCCCGACGACGCAGCGATTGTGCTGACCATCATTAACATCGCTTGCAGCTTGAAGCTACGCGTTATCGCCGAGGGTGTCGAAACGAAGGGACAGCTCCGCTACTTGCAGGTTCATGGATGTCATGAGATTCAGGGTTATTATTTCAGTCGACCCATCGTTGCCGAGGAGGCCTTCCAACTCCTGCAACAGGACAAAGGGCTGCCGAGATCGGACATCGAAGTAGAAAGGATCCTCTTGTTGGTGGACGACGAAACAGACGTAACTCGTGCTCTCGAGCGTAAGTTAGGCAATGAAGATTACAAAATCCTAACGGCGAATAGTGCTAAGGAGGCATTCGAGTTATTAGCACAGCATGGGGCGCAGGTCGTTATTTCCGACCAGCGCATGCCGGAAATGGACGGGATCGAATTCCTAAGCCGCATAAAAGACTTGTATCCGGGCACAGTTCGCATGATGCTGACGGCCTATAGCGAGTCTACTTCTTTGATGCGTGCGATAAATGACGGGTGGATCTATAAGTTCATCTCCAAACCCTGGAAGGAAGAGCAATTGCGCGAACAGATCAGAGAGGCGTTTGCAGAGCACGGCCGTAGAGAAAAATATAAACGGCGATCCGTAACTGAGGCTGCCGCTTGATTTGCAACTGCGGTGACTGCGGCATACGGGTAGGGGCGCAATGATTCTACCAACCACCTCATCCGCACAGAGGGCGCGTGCCTGCTTTCCGAGCTAGGCCCGCGGGTCCTGCGCACAGAGACCGCGGGGGTCGCTGCCCGGAGCGCCCTGCAGGCGCTATGGGGCGATCTGGCCTAGCTAGACGCCTCGCGGACTGCGGGCGGTGCTCAGACAGGACGGGCCTCACCGGCCTTATTCCTCCCAGAGACCCAACGACGCTTTTGGTGATCTTCGGGTTGATCGCGTGTCATGGAGCATGGATTGGCGATAAGCCAGTGCTAGTGATGATGAGGGCGGCGTCACGTCCCTTCTATGAGGGCCCCGTTGTCAAGCCCCGGCGCTAGATTATTTTGATCTTTACTTAGCTATTTTTATTCTCACATGCCGAGATTGTCTCCGCCGGAGTTGTTCACGCTTTGTCCACGG
>JALZID010000377.1 GCA_030860485.1 Pseudomonadota bacterium
TCATGAGAGGGCCTCCTTTGTGGGACGTATGACCTTCCGAAACCCATACATACCACGGAGCGCCCTCTCTTCCAAGCTTTTCCACTCTAACCTATTGATCCATCGTCGTTATAAAAGATCTTCACCCTATTTAATCGTGGTCTGCCCCTCTATTGTCCGCTACATGAGCCCACGTCATGTTCGAGATCGTCTGAACACCGAGATCGTCAGACGTGATTCCAAGGTAGGGACGCCCCTCGGCATTGGTGATTCGCCAAATGCCGAGGTAGATGTCTGCGAATTGAAGGCCGACAGCTTCAACAAGTGGGCGTATAGGAAAGCCGTCAAACTCCAATGTGTGCCAAGAGAACCCTGTGGGGAACTTTGACTTATAGCGTGCGTGGTCGTTCCAGATGAGCCGCGGCTTTGTCGGAAGATCTCCCATGCCTCCGAGAAGTCCGTCGACGAGATGGAGCGTTGCCTGGCGTCGCCCTTTGCCAAGCCTAACTGGTGTGTGGTCATGGTCCGCGATGATCTCGAGCTGATCAACGACCAGATGCGCGTCTGAGAGCATAGTGCGAAGCATTATCGATGCGAGCTGGGATAGATAATTGCTGAAGCTGGGTGTCTACGGTGTCAGGAGACGTCCTGGACAAGACCTTACGAAGGCTATTGAGGTGTATAGGCGATATCAGCTTAAGTCCAGCGAGTTCTCTAATGGAAGGAACGAATGTTCTGAAAAGCAGCTCGATGTCCCGACGAGGTACGTGCTTCCATGGAGTTTTAAGCCTCGCCGCAGGGTGGTTCAACTCACGAAGATGCAGTCTTGGAGGCTCGTGATTAGGTAACCAAAAGCCCTTATGATCTCGGGCAAGCACGACCAAGTTCTGGATATGCCGTGCAGTCGCAATAATCGCCGATAACGACCGAAACACCAACGCGCCTACGAAGAACAGGTTGTGCTTGTTGTCCAGCGTCTCATCGATAAACAACAGTGGCGGAGTGTTGAATTGATCAATCGGGTGTAGGGGCATCGCGCATATGACTTTCCCTGCTCTTACCCAAATCTTTCCCCACGCCGGAAGGTCGTCGACTAAGCCGCCCGACACGAGTTCCTCGTGCAGGCGCTCAGCCTCCGCCTGAGCGTCAGCGTCTTCGTACGGCAGAAAGGTATGTACAGTCGAGTTCAATCCGCCCGCACCGCCATGTTCAAGTAAGCCGCTACGCGGCAGGGTCGCTTCGCCACCGTAGCCCCTCAATCCATGCAGTCCGAGGGTCCGCGGCCACGGCACTGGCTGCGGCCGCCTGTGGACTTCTGCCACCTCCCAGCTTTTGCAACCGCAGGTAGCCCTCAGCCGTTCTCGTGGCGCCGCAGTACGCCTCTGGCATGCCCGCCACGCGCCACCCCCCGCTTTGAACCTACAGATCGCCTGTTGTAGATTGGCTGAACTCGCCGACGGCTCGTTTCCTCCATCCTTCCAACCACCGTCGCGCTGCCACGGTCTGCACTGCCGGAAGCATTCCCCATATATATTGCGTCTCGCCCCCGTCCGGGCTTCTTGAACATCGGATTGAGCACGACCCTGCGGGTCGTCTCAATCCTTATTAGTTAGGGCACTGTTTACGCCCATCGCTCAGAAGTGCATGGTCAGCTCTAAGCGCGGTCCGCGTGCAGTGATCGGCGCATCGAGCCGAACCACACGGCCTGGCTGAGACGAGATTGCACCTGAGACGAAGTCTCTTGCCGTTACTACGCCTGCCGCCACGAACTCAGCGAATGTAACGCGACGGGGTGCGGTCTCACCAAACAACACTGCGTCATAAATGAACGCATCCTGGAGACACCGAATGTGAGCGCCGATGCCTGGCCCATCCGGTGCGTTCTCCGTGCAGTTGACTCCCATCACGGCACCTTCTGTAGCTGCGATGGGACCGCCGCTGGCACCGCCGTGGATACGGAAGTCCACTTGCGGGTAGGGGAAGGGAATCCACGCGGTCGCGGAAGTCACGGACCTCTTGGACGGGCCCTGGGTAAAGTTCAGGCCGAAAGGAAATAGTTTGGCCGCCGTCCGTCTGCCCGATTGGGTGAACGGGGAAAGGCATACGTGGCAGCGGCGGTGCCCACTGATGGAACTGACCAAGTCAGCGGCCAACTCCAATGGGAGAGCATTCCGCGAGTGAGGTTGTTCGTTGCGCGAGCCGCGACACCCAGCGCGATGTCGGCGATGTCCCCGAGCCAGCATTGTATTATCCGGCGTATCAGATACTCCTGAGCCCCGAATAGCCCGCTTTCGGAGCGCGGATGCATGATAGCCAGAGACGCGATCTGGCGGTCGCCTTCGAAGAGATCGTCGATCACGTGCTTCGCGGTGACGAACAATCCCTCGTTGCTAATGTAGAACCCCGTTCCGATGAGGCGCCACTGGCCCTCAGCGTCGTGCTTTAGCAGCGGGAAAGTATGTCCCATGGGGTTCGGAAGGGGGCCGTTGCCCGCCTCGAAGTCCCAGGTGTTGAGATCGGCTTCACCGCCAAGAGGGCTCGGAATCGGGTTCGGCATGACCAACAGCACCCCAACGAAACAAGATCAGTCGCGCCGGACAAGAGGGCTTGGAAAAGCGACGGCGATCCACGGCTCGGCTGCAGCGCACGGTTCAAGAAGCTTCGCCACCATAGCCCCTCACAATCCATGCAGTCCGAGGGTCTGGGCCGCAGCACTGGCTGCGGCCGCCTGTGGACTTCTCTGCCACCACCCAGCTTTTGCAACCGCAGGTAGCCTCAGCCGTTGCCTCGTGGCGCCGCAGTCCGCCTCTGGCATGCCCGCCACGCGCCACCCCCCGCTTTGAACCTACACATCTCCCGTTGTAGACTGGCTGAACTCGCCGACGGCTCGTTTCCCCCATCCTCCCCAACCACTGTCGCGTTACCCCGGTCTGCACTGCCGGAAGCATTCCCCATATATGTATATATAGCGTGTCTCGCCCCCTCCGGGCTTCTTGAACAACGGATGGAAGCGACCTTTCAGGTCGCCTCAATCCTTATTGGTTAGGGCTCACCAAGCCTTCCTTTGAGCGCATTCACCAAAGATATGACTGTTCCAGAGGTGATCTCGGAGGGCTTCTCTGCCCACTTCAGGTAATAGTTAACGCCAACGGCATTGGATGTCTTGTGAAGCAGCGTGTCAGAATTCGAGAGGCCGCTTAGCTGGCTTGCCTCGTTGCAGTAGACCTGAATGACGGAGTCTTTTCGTGGAAAAGACTCTGGCCAGAACGAACTGCTCGCCTTAAAGATATGGGTTAGCTGTTGGAAGGTCATTGTTGCGAATGGGATTAGAGTTGTTACTTTGGTGAGTAGCTTGAAGTTCAGTTGGCTGAGAATATCGCTGCTGTTTATCTGACTGACAATAAGCGCGCGGTCTTCTGCAATGAATGCCAGCGCGGGCAATTCGTTCGCGTAAAAGACCGTGCCCTGAACACGCCGCTTTTCGCAATATTCGCGCGCAGAGTCCCATGCTGCGTGCATGCAACCTTCCGCGTAGCTCGTGATCCATGTAGACCACCAGGCGTTTCTCCCGTGGAAGGCGTAGAAGATCTTCACTGCTCGCACGTCTCTGACGATATAGCCGAGGTCGCTAGCTGCAACGCGTGATGCTGAGGACAATTGCATGTGAGCCCTAACGCTTCGCCTAACCGGCGGAATAAAGTGGCAGGAACGAAAGCGACCGACGCTTTATTTCGTCCGTGTTGACGTGATTGTTAAATCGTTGTTCCTGCTGCAATTGCGACTCCGATTGAAAGCGCTGTATCTACGACTTTTGAAAGTAGACTGTAAGAACCTTGTTGTACTAATTCCCCCATTCGCTCTCCCAAAGTCTGCTCCATAGATATTGAATCTGGCATAGCCTTCAGTGCCTCAAGGCCTTTAGGGGAAAGAATGGCCCCGTGAATAGTAGATTCTGTGACCTGCTCCGCCCAAATGTAACCAGCCTCCACCAGCCATTTTCCAGTGTTCTCAAAAACCATTAATCGGTCAAACGCTCCTTCGAAATCCTCTTCGGAAATGTCACTGAAGAAACCTTCCGGCAAGGAATTCGATGAGATATGTTTTCTAAACGGAAATGAACGATATAGCTCGGCGAAGATCAGTGCCGTGCATCTATTGAACGATTCAATGTGGCTCATCATTTTAGTCGGAGTTGTGGCTTCGAGAGGCGGCGTGCAGCTTGTCTAGCTTCAGCGAAAAGATTGCGCTAGTGAGAACAGCTAGTAAGGATGATCCAATAAACATCCAACCTGCCATAGTCGAAAGCGACCAGACAATGCATGTAAGAGCGCCAAAGCCCATAGACCAACCGCCGACGCCTATTGCAACGGTATACCAAGTCCGGATGGTCTTCACCTTGGTGCTAGCTGCAATTCCTTTACGTTCAACGCACTCAAGAGTAAAGGCGTAGCAGCCTAGAAGCGGGATCGCGATCGCCAGAAGTAGAACGGCGGCACAGAGAAGCCTAGTGAGAGGCTTGATGGTGGCCAAAGACCAACAGTGCCGACGCCTGCAAGCGCAATGGTTACAAGCTTGTCGGACCACAAATCTTTCACAGTATCTTTCATAGGAAAATGTCCTCTTTGCGAGTCGCCCAACGAAAAAAGATCAGCCGCGCCGGACAAGACGACGGCGATCCATGGCGTCGGCTGCAGCGCCTGTATAGACCAAGGCGCCTGAAGTATCTCACCGCCGAGCCCCGGAGACAAGCGGCGATGGGTTCCCCGTGAAGCGCTGAAGAGTCGCAGCGACGCTGCTGACGGGACCCCGGTGTTCTGGCTGGGTGCAGCCACCCACCTCACCAATCCGCATGGCGGTTCTCTCATGGCGTTTGATGAGAGCCCATGGGCTATCTGCCGTCTTTACCGTCGATGCGGGCTACAAAGCCTTTGCTGTTTCTGCTTTAATGCTTTTCGAGCCCGACCTATCATTTGAGGGGAGCCCATGACAGGGCGGAATGCCGATAGCCGGTTCCGCCGGTGTCTCATTCGGCGGATCGCGGTGACGGGAATGCGCCCTATGTCCCTGTGGGTCGCCCACCCGACACACGGGATTGCCTTCTCGATGCCAGTTCTAGTCGAGCGGAGACGGCGCACTCGTGATATGTCGTGGGTGATCTGGGCGCTCACGTGACGAGCTTGCTCGCCTTCGCGGGCAAGGATTGGGTCCGGATCGCTTGTACGAGCCCGGCGATCTCGGGATCGTCCGGGATTGCCTGGCCGAGTAGCCAGGTCATGAGCTCGGGATCCGGGGTATCGAGCAGTCTGGCGTAGGTGCGGCAGTCTTGCGGCGTGAGATCGTAGCCGGCCGAGAGGAAGCCCATGAGGATCAGGTCCAGCTCGCGGGTGCCGCGCCGGGAGCGCCAGAGGAGCTGGGCGAGCGTCGGCTCTCGGTTTTGTTCCCCTTGGTCCATGAGCACCGGATCGATACAAACCGCGGATCTTTACCATCCACGGTCACGAATCGCATTTTTGATCCCCTCACCCTAGCACTCTCCCGGAGGGCTCGGAGGGAGAGTGGATCCAAGGAGGCGATTTATGACCGCCGCCAGTAATGCAAACGAGATCTATAGGCTCCGGGCCGCGAGCAGCTTCTTGATCTCGCCGATGGCCTTGGCGGGGTTCAGGCCCTTGGGGCAGGTCTTCGAGCAATTCATGATGGTGTGGCAGCGATATAGGCGGAAGGCATCGTCGAGCTGGTCGAGGCGCTCCTCGGTCGCGCCGTCGCGGCTGTCCACGATCCAGCGGTAGGCCTGCAAGAGGGTGGCAGGCCCGAGATAGCGTTCTCCGTTCCACCAGTAGCTCGGACAGCTCGTCGAGCAGCACGCGCACAGGATGCACTCGTAGAGCCCGTCGAGCTTGGCGCGATCGGCCTTACCCTGCAGCCGCTCGCGTTCCGGTGCCGGCGTATCGGTCTCGAGCCACGGGCGGATCGAGGCGTACTGGGCGTAGAACTGGGTGAGATCGGAGACGAGATCCTTGACCACCGGCAGGTGAGGCAGCGGATACACCGCCACGGCCTCATCCACCTCGGCGATGGCCTTGGTGCAGGCCAGCGTGTTGGTGCCCTCGATGTTCATCGCGCAGGAGCCGCACACCCCCTCCCGGCAGGAGCGGCGGAAGGTCAAAGTCGGATCGATGTCGTTCTTGATGTAGATGAGCGCGTCGAGCACCATGGGCCCGCATTTCTCGAGGTCGATCTCATAGGTGTCGAGGCGCGGGGGCTCGCCGGCGTCCGGGTCGTAGCGGTAGACCTGAATGGGCTTCTTGGTGGCGGCCCCGTTGCCAGGCGCGAAGGTCTTGCCCTTGCGGACGCCGGAGGACAGGGAGAGGCGGAGACCGGACATGGTTCTAGTATATCCTTGGCCTAGTATATCCTTGGTTAATACACACGTGGTTTGGGCGCGATCACCTCGACCTCGCCGCTCAATGTGTAGAGATGCACCGGACGATAGCCGAAACGCACCTCGCCGTTCTGGTCGATCCAGGTCAAGGTGTGTTTGAGCCAGTTTTCATCGTCGCGGTTCGGGTAGTCCTCGCGCGCGTGTGCCCCACGGCTCTCGGTGCGGTTCCCGGCGGCATGAATGCTGACCACGGCCTGGGCCAGGAGGTTTTCCAGCTCCAGGGTCTCGACGAGATCGGTGTTCCAGATGAGGGAGCGATCGGATACTTGCACGTCGGCAAAGGAATCCCAGACCGCCCGCAACTTCGTGATCCCCTCTTGAAGCAGCTCCGCGGTACGAAACACCGCCGCGTGGTCTTGCATGATGCGCTGCATGTCGAGGCGGATGTGTGCCGTCGGTCGCGAGCCGCGCGCGTGACGCAGGCGGTCGAAGTGCGAGAGGAGCGGATCCGTGACACGCTCGGGCAGGGGCGGATGAGGCGTGCCCGGGGGGAGGTGGGCGGCGCAGTGCTTGGCGGCGGCGCGGCCGAAGACGATGAGGTCCAGTAGCGAGTTCGACCCCAGCCGGTTGGCGCCGTGTACGGAGACACAGGCGGCCTCGCCGATGGCCATGAGCCCCGGCACGATCGCGTCGGGGTCGCCGTCCTTCAGGGTGACGGCCTGGCCGTGGTGGTTGGTCGGGACCCCGCCCATGTTGTAGTGGGCGGTCGGGATCACCGGGATCGGCTCCTTGGTGACATCGACCCCGGCGAAAATGCGCGCCGATTCCTCGATCCCCGGCAGGCGCTCGCGGATGACCTCGGGACCCAGATGCTCCAGGTGCAGGTGGATGTGGTCGTGTCCGGGACCCACCCCCCGGCCCTCGCGGATCTCGACGGTCATCGAACGGCTCACCACGTCGCGCGAGGCGAGGTCCTTGGCGTTCGGGGCGTAGCGCTCCATGAAGCGCTCCCCCTGGGAGTTGGTGAGGTAACCCCCTTCGCCACGCGAGCCCTCGGTGATGAGACAGCCGGCGCCATAGATCCCGGTCGGGTGGAACTGGATGAACTCCATGTCCTGCAAGGGCAGACCGGCCCTGAGCGCCATGGCGCTGCCGTCGCCGGTGCACGTGTGAGCCGAGGTGCAGGAGAAATAGACCCGGCCGTACCCCCCGGTCGCAAGCACCACGGCATGGGCCCGGAACTCGTGCAGGCCCCCGTCCGCCAGGTTCCAGGCCAGGACCCCGCGGCACGCCCCGTCCTCGTCCATCAAGAGGTCGAGGGCGAAGTACTCGACGAAGAACTCGGCGCGGTGCTTCAGCGCCTGCTGATACAGGGTATGCAGGATGGCATGGCCGGTCCGATCGGCGGCCGCGCAGGTGCGCTGGGCGATGCCCTTGCCGAACTCCGTGGTCATGCCGCCGAACGGCCGCTGGTAGATCTTCCCGTCCTCGGTGCGCGAGAACGGCACGCCGTAGTGCTCCAGCTCGATGACCGCCGGCACCGCCTCCCGGCACATGTATTCTATCGCGTCCTGATCGCCCAGCCAGTCGGAGCCCTTGACGGTGTCGTACATGTGCCAGCGCCAGTCGTCGGGCCCCATGTTGCCGAGCGCCGCGCTCATCCCCCCTTGGGCCGCGACGGTGTGGCTGCGGGTCGGAAAGACCTTGCTGATGCAGGCGGTGGTAAGCCCCTCCTCTGCCATCCCGAAGGTCGCCCTGAGGCCGGCGCCGCCGGCGCCCACGACCACGACATCGTGCGCGTGCCGGATCAAGGGATAGGCCGGCTGCGTCATCCGAGGCCCGCGAGCACCCACAACACCGCCAGCACGCCGACGACCGCCAGGAGGCCCAGGACCACCTGGACCGCAAGGACACCCTTCGCTTTGACCCACTCGATGTGGACATAGTCGTCCATGACCACCTCGACCCCCAGATAGGCGTGATAGCACAGGGCCAGGATGAACACGACGAGCAGCAAGGCCACACCGGGCGACCCGACCCATGCGGCAGCGGCGGCGTGCCCGGCACCGACCATCGTGATCAGGGAAGCGGCGAACCACAGGCTCAGGGGCACTAGCACCACCGCCGTGATGCGCTGCCACCACCAGTGGTGCAAGGCCGGACTTTTGGTCCGAAGCGCGCGCAGGCGACCGTAGAGGCCCCCGATATTGATTATTTTGTAGATGGGCAGGCCCCTGATCCCTAGGCGTGGGAGGTTCACGCCTGGGCCCCCGAGTAAATAAAGGCCAGGAGCCAGGTGATGGCGGTCAGGATGGCCGTCGCGACCAGGGCCGCCTGACCCGAGGCGTCCACGGTCTTCATGTCGAAGCCGTAGCCGGCATCCCAGAACAGGTGGCGGATGCCGTTGCAGAGGTGAAAATAGAGCGCGAATGACCACAGGAAGAGGCAGATGATGCCAACCCATGAGCCCAGGGTCTCTTGCAGCCCGGCATAGGCCTCGGGCCCACGGGCGACGGCCACGAGCCAATAGACGAGTACCACGGTCCCGAGCGTCAGGAACACCCCGGTGGCGCGGTGGGTGATGGATAGGAGGGCAGCCACCGGCATCCGGTAGATCTGCAGATGCGGCGATAAGGGTGTGTTTCTAGCCGCCATACCGGTCAGCGATCCCCGCCATGACCTTCATTCTGCGGTGGGGCCGCGGCGCCGGCGGGCGCTCTGCTGCAGTCCCCTGTTGCTCCGATTGCCTGTTTTTTCCCCGATTGAATGGCTGGTGGGGCCCTTCGCACCGGTACCATGCTCGGTAAGGCCACACGCCACCCTCCGGCAACCGACCGATTCGACCTTCTATCGAAACGGAGTCAAAAATCGATGCAGCGGCCGCGCCGTTCCCAATCCCCAAAGCGGGTCGGCTCGGGTCGCTGGGGCCCGCCGATCTCCGGTACAAGCTGGGCCTCGGGCGGACGCGCCCCGTCGGGTTCGTGCACCGGCGGCTCCGGAGATCGATCCAGCGCCTGCACGACGGACGTCTCGCCCATGGTCCTAGGCGGTTGCACTCGACTTTCCCTCCCCGCGCCGTCGTCTTCTCCCCAGAACGCCGGCGCCCTTGTCTATCATCCGGTTAGTATCTTGCCTGGCACGGCCGAATGCAAGGTTCCGGTCTGCCCCGGCCTGAGCGTGGCGCTCTGTGGGAGGGCGTCGCGATGCGCGTCTCCGGGGGATTCGCGCCAGGAGGTCAGGCCTTGCGTGAACAGGCCTTGCGTGATCACAAGTCCCTGCGGCGCTTGGCCGCCATGCGCTCGCCGATCACGATGAGCCGCATCACGCGTTCGCCGGCGTTCTCCAGGTGTCCGCGCGACAGGCGCAGCGCCTCGGCCAGGTCCATGTCTCGGGCCGCGCCGGCCTCTAGTGCATCGATCCCGTGCTCGAACACGCCGCGCGCGTCATCCGCCAGGCCGCCGCCGATGGCGACCACGGGGATCTTGAGCCTGCGAGCGGCCTTGGCGACTCCCGACGGCGTCTTGCCAAAGGCCGTCTGAAAATCGACCTGACCCTCGCCCGTGATGACGAGATCGGCGCCGCGCAGGTGCTTGGCGAGATCGACTGCGTCGCTGACCAGATCCACGCCGCGTTTGAGCTTGGCCTTTGCGAAGGCGATGAGCCCGGCGCCCAGGCCCCCGGCGGCGCCGCCACCGGCGACGCGCATCACGTCGATGCCGAGGTCGCGCTTGATGAGGGCCCCGAGATGGCGCAGGTTCCTGTCGAGGATCTCGACCATCTCGGGGGTGGCGCCCTTCTGCGGGCCGAACACCCTGGCCGCGCCCCGCGGACCGCACAAGGGGTTCTCGACGTCGCAGGCGATGGTGATGCGCGTCTTGCGGACGCGCGGATCCAGCCCGTGCATGTCGATCTCGCTGATGCGCTCTAGGAGGCCGCCGCCAACCGGTTCGCCAATCGCCCGCCCGTTGCCACCCAGGAAAGAGACGCCGAGTGCCTGGGCCATGCCGGTGCCGCCATCCACCGTGGCCGAGCCTCCGATGCCGATGATGATGGCGGAAACCCCGCGCTCGATGGCATCCAGGATCAACTCGCCCGTGCCGTAGGTCGTGGCCCGCAAGGGGTCGCGCCGCTCCGGTGGGACCAGCGGCAGCCCGGAGGCCTCGGCCATCTCGATGGCGGCCGTCGTCCCGTCGCCCAGAATGCCGTAGCGTGCGGTGACCGGCTCCCCGAGCGGTCCCACGACGCGCTTCTTGATGATCTTGCCGCCGGTGGCATCGACGAGCGACTGGACGGTCCCCTCGCCGCCGTCGGCCATCGGGACCTTGATGCACCTGGCGCGCGGGCGCACGCGCTTGATGCCTCGCTCTAGAGCGGCGGCGACTTCGAGGGACGTGAGATTCTCTTTGAACGAATCGGGGGCTATGACGATCTTCATTAGGAGTTTTCTCGTCACGTGCAAGACGCGGTGATTGTAGCAGAGCAGACCGGCCATGATTAAACTCTAGGGGGTTACGGGGAGGCGGACTTTGGTCGGGACCCAGAAGCACGCGATAGATCTCCCGGATGGGCGCCGGCTCGGTTACGCGGAGTATGGCCGGAGGGGCGGACACCGGCTCTTCTATTTTCACGGGCTGCCGGCCTCCCGATTGGAAGCGGCGTTCCTGGACCCGGTGGCGCGCCGGCGCGGGGTCCACGTGGTGTCCGTGGACCGACCCGGCTTCGGGCTGTCCGACCCCGCACCGCTACGTAGCCTCAGGTCCTTTGGGCACGATGTCGCCGCACTGGCGCTGCAACTCGGGATCGGGCGTTTCGGGGTGCTCGGGGTCTCGGCCGGCGGCCCTTATGCCTTGGCCTGCGCCTTTCAGATCCCCGCGCTTCTCTGCGCGGTCGGGGTCGTCGGAGGACTCGGGCCGGTGTATGAAGACTGGGCCGTGGCCGGCATGCGCTGGCATGCGCGGCTCGCCTTCCGCTTGGCGCGCCAGGCCCCCTGGCTCCTGTGGCCCGTGCATGGCGCGCTGGTCGGAAACTTCATGCGCTTCTGCCCGGGACTCACGCACCGGCTAGTCGTCGCCGCCGCCCCGATGGCGGACAGCCGGGTATTACGGCGCCCCGAGATCCGCGCGCCCCTCATCGCCTCGCTGCGCGAGTCCATGCGCCAGGGCCCGGGCGGTGCCTTGCAGGACCTCAGGCTCTTGGCCCGGCCCTGGGGTTTTCGCTTGCAGGACATCGCGATCCCGATCGACCTATGGCACGGCGAGGATGACCTCGTGGTCCCGCCGGAGCACAGCCGCCATCAAGCGGCGGCGCTGCCACGCTCGCGCATGCGGTTCCTGCCCGCCGAGGGACACTTCTCGCTCCCCGTCGAGCACATGGACGAGATCCTGGGCACGTTGACCGGCGGAGGATGACAACCGGCCGGTGCGGTGACCCGTGCGGTCCAATTCCCCCACGGTCGCCGCGATTCCTAGCCTAGGTGTCGGCAGTTGCAGGACGAGGCGAGCGCATGGCAGATGCCAGGCGCAAGGGCTGATGAGAATGGCAGGCCGTGTGTGGCGCTATCTCTGGGCCTCGCCGGTGACGCTCTTCGGGCTCTTGGCCGTGGCCTTGTCGCTCTTCTCCGGCGGGCGGGCACGGACGCACACCGGCGTCCTCGAATGTCACGGGGGGTTTGCTCGCCTGCTCTTGAGCGTGACGCCCGTGCACGCCCACGCGATGACGCTCGGGCACGTCGTGCTCGGCCGTGATGCGGATTGCCTCGAGCGAACGCGAGCGCATGAGCGCGTTCACGTGCGGCAAACGGAGCAGTTCGGGGCGTTGTTCCCTTTTGCCTATCTGGCCTGCTCCGCCTGGGCCCTCCTGCGCGGGCGGCATTACTACCGCGACAACTGGTTCGAGCGGGACACGCGCCGGTCCTCGTGACGACGCGGCCACGGACCGGCTCGAAGGGCCGGCTCGAAGAGTATTACTCGAACGTGAGATCGCAAAGCACCGTTTCCCAGTCCTCGACCTTGGCCGCGCCCGGCTTCGATCTTCCTGCACCTCGAGCCCACCAGGGCCCCGTTAATCAAGCGCTTTTCGAAGCGTGGCGACAGGCCGCTCGGGCGAGCCTAAACCCAAGCACCGCGTACGATATTCGCCCGAAGTTCGCTCCACTGGGGATAGGATAGCGATTCCCGCGAGGTCGCCGATCGTACACCGAACCTACCCTTGGGTGCGCGGATGACCGGACCGAGAAACTCGGTGCCCCGCCAAACCGGCCTACGCGACGCAGTCAGCCCTTCATCGAGTCCGACATGAGGCCGCTCCCGCCGATGCGCCGCCGACTGTCATCTTTACTGCGACTGAGCCCTGAAAACTCTATCCCGATCACCCGTGGAAGAAGTGTCAATACGTGCACAAGGTGCCCGCAGTCGCCCATCACAGGGGTACACCACAAACCCTCGCCCTTCGACACAGTATTGATCTCCTTAGCAGTTTCCGTATCCTCTCCAAGGTTCTTGACTAGTTAGTCTAGAACGTCTAGGCTTACGGTCAGGGTTGCATAGAGTCTCTCCGTACCGTTCGTTGTGACCTCTATTTCACCCTCGCCGGTGGCCTTCCATTCTTTAAAAGGCGCGCCGTCTTGCAAAACCTTACGTTCCTTGCCCTCTAGATTGGTGACCTTGAAGGTCGTTTTACCGCACGGCGAGTGCGTGTGGGCGAGCAGGCTGCCCGCCCCACGGGTGGAAGGCCCGAGCCGTCGAAGCTAAGCGCCCCACGCAAGTGTTGTTGGTCTCTACCTATGAGCTAGGCCATCAACCCTTCGGCCTAGCCGAGCCAGCCGCAATGCTGCGGCAACGGGGTGCCTTCGTGAAGACACTGGACCTCGACGTGGAGTGTCTCGATGAAGAGGTATTTCGCGGAGCCGACCTCATCGCCTTTTACGTTCCGATGCACACTGCCACCCGCCTGGCGGCGCGGATGATCCCTAAGGTGCGAGGCTTGAACCCCGGCGCGCATATCGCCGCCTACGGGCTCTATGTGCCGATGAACGAGGTCTACTTGCGACACCTAGGCGTCCAGACTGTATTGGGCGGCGAGTTCGAAGAAGGACTCACCGCCCTGGCGCAACGCCTCGAGTGCGGCGTGGAAGCGATGCCGGGCGAGCAGCCGGAGCCGCGCATCTCGCTCGCCCGGCAGGATTTCGTCATCCCCGATCGCGGAGGACTTCCCGGCCTCGATCGGTATGCCTATTTGCAGTTGCCGAACGGAGATCGGCGGACGGCCGGCTATGTGGAGGCGAGCCGCGGTTGCAAACACCGGTGTCGGCACTGTCCGGTGGTGCCAGTCTACAAGAGATATTGTCAAGAGTTGTGGAAAGCATGGTCAGGCGGCTTCCTTCCGATTGTCTTCGTCTTGACGGCGTTCGATTTGAGCACCGTCAACGAACGGAACACCAGCACGCACCAAGGGTAGCAGAT
>JALZID010000378.1 GCA_030860485.1 Pseudomonadota bacterium
AAAAAGAGCATTCGCAGATCGTCTCGGTGATGAAGTCGATCGAGGCGCTTCCGCCCGGCCTGTACGGGATGGAGATCGAGGAGAGGAAAGGGCCGGAGGGGGTCACCTACGAGGTCCACTTCGTGGAGCGCCGGCTCGAAGAGGTCGTCATGCGTCTGAACCGCTTCGAGCGTGTCGACGAAAGGGCCTTCGAGGCGGTCGAGGGCGTCTCCGATTTCAACCAGCGCGCCTATGAGCTATTCGCGCGGCCCATCGTCCAGGCGCTGACGAACGAGCTTGGCGCCACGCTCGGACGCCATTTCCATCCCCTGAGGGTCCAGCGCTGGGCAATATCCCATCTGAACCCGTGGTTCGCGTGGCTCGAGCCGGCCGCCGCGGCCGCCAAAGCCGGGCGGCGCGCCCTCGATAAAGACCATCCCCTGCGCAGGGCCGAGAACGCGCTTTCAGAGGTTCTGTCCGCGTCCCTCGACTACGGGCGCGACGTGCGTGACGCGGTAAGCGAGGCCGCATTCTTCCAGACCTACGGCAGCCTGTTCGCGCTCCAGCACGCCGACCCGATGGGGGTACAGGACCGGGCGGGCGCAGGCCGGACCGATCCCCGCACCTTGCCCGTCGTACAACAGGCGCTCGAGTCGATCGCAGAGGGCGGATATCCGCAGGCCGTGGCGCGAGCCGGGGCCTTGCTGAGCCGCGGCCAGGCGGCGATCCCGCTCGCGCAGATCGAGCTCCGGGCCGGGCTCATGGAGGACTACGCCGCGCTCTTACCCAAGCTGTCTCAGGAGGAACGCCGCCGCATCCGCGGCCAGCAGGAGGTCATTGTCGCGTTCGAGCCGGAACGGGCCCTGGAGGCGCTGCCCGCGCTCCTCCACGATCCGGCCGACCGCGTGCGGCTATTGGCGCTCCTCGAGCGCCTGGCCACCGACCCTCGCGTATGGAAGGACCGGCCGGCCCCGGAGCAGCTCGCGATGCTGGAACGCATCCGGACGATCCTCGGTGCCGGGGAACCAAGAGCCCCGCCGGCCCAGAGCGGAGCCACTCACGGTACCGCAACGGCCCGGCGCGCCACCAGGCGAAGAATAGCGAAGGGCACGCGCTGACCGACGTCCCGGAAAATGTCAGAGCCGGCGCGACTCACAGGGTTGCACGACGCCAAGAGAGAGGTTACACATGCCTGCCAGATCCATTCGCGCCAACGAGGCCGCCAACTACCCGAGCGGAGTCGGCCTCTTGTCCGACCCCGGCCTGAACAAGGGCACTGCCTTTACCGAGGCCGAACGCGAGGCGTTCGGCCTGCGCGGTCTGTTACCACCCCGTGCCATCACTCAGATCGAGCAGGTGATGCGGGTGCTGGGGAACCTACGGCACAAGACCAACGACATCGAAAAGTATATCTTCCTGATGGGCCTGCAGGACCGCAATGAAACCCTGTTCTATCGGCTGGTGATGGACCACCCCGACGAGATGATGCCGATCATCTATATCCCGACGGTCGGGCAGGCCTGCCAGGAATACGGGCACATCTTCCGCCGTCCACGCGGGCTTTTCGTCTCCGCAGAAGACCGGGGACGGGTGGCCGACGTGCTCCGCAACTGGCCGAAGAGGGAGGTGCGCATGATCGTGGTGACCGATGGCGAGCGCGTCCTCGGCCTGGGCGACCTCGGCGCCAACGGCATGGGGATCCCGGTCGGAAAGCTGGCGCTCTACGTCGCTTGCGCCGGCGTGCACCCGGCCTGGTGCTTGCCCGTCACATTGGATGTCGGGACAGAGAACGCGGCCCTCCTTGCGGACCCCTTGTACCTCGGTCTGGCCCAGCGCCGGCTGCGTGGAGCGGCCTACGATGAGCTGGTGGACGAATTCATCATGGGGGCGCAGGAGGTCTTCCCGAAGGCCGTGGTCCAATTCGAGGACTTCGGGAACGCCAACGCGTTTCGTCTCTTGCACCGCTATCGCGACCGGGTGTGCTGCTTCGACGACGACATCCAGGGCACGGCCGCGATGGCGCTGGCCGGCATCTATTCGGCCTTGCGGGTGACGGGCGGCCGGCTCCGCGATCAAACCTTCCTGTTCCTCGGTGCGGGCGAGGCCGGTCTCGGGATCGGTGATCTGATCGTAACCGCGTTGATCGCGGAGGGCATGCCCGAGGCGGACGCACGGCGACGCTGCTGGTTCGTGGATTCGAGGGGCCTGATCGTCGAGGGCCGCACCGATCTGGTCCTGCACAAGAGACCCTACGCCCACGAGGGCGAGCTGGCACCCGACGTGCTGGCCGCCGTCGAACGGCTCAAGCCCAACGCGATCATCGGCGTCTCGGGGACTGCGGGCGCTTTCACCCGGCCGGTGGTCGAGGCGATGGCGCGCGTCAACGAGCGCCCGATCATCTTCGCGCTGTCCAACCCGACGTCGAAGTCGGAGTGTACGGCGGAGGAGGCGTACACGTGGTCGAACGGGCGCGCACTGTTCGCGAGCGGCAGTCCGTTCGCACCGGTCCTCCTGAACGGCCGCACCTATGTCCCGGGCCAGGGCAACAACGCCTACATCTTCCCCGCCATCGGACTCGGCGTGATCGCCGCGGAGGCCAAGCGTATCACCGACGAGATGTTCTTCGTCGCGGCCAAGGCCCTGGCGAACCAGGTGACGCCGGCCGATCTCGATCTCGGCCGCCTCTACCCCCCGTTCACGCGCATCCGCACCGTATCGACCGCCATCGCGACGGCGGTGGCCGAGCTGGCCTACGAGCGCGGCCTCGCACAACACCCACGACCCGCCGATCTCTCCGCGTTCGTGAGATCACTGATGTACGAGCCTGTGTATCGCAGCTACGTGGAGTGGAGCGCCGGATAGAGGCCCGCCGGGCGCGGACACACCGCGGTGTCGAGGTGGGGAACAATGCCAATTTCGCACACAACGACTGATGCCACGATAGAACGGCCCGAGGCGTTCGAACTCCTCCGTCGCCTGGAACTACTCCGCTCTCTCGACGACACCACCCTAGAGGCCTTGGTGGAAGGCGTCGAGCCGGTCCAACTGCAGGAAGGGCAGGTGCTCATCCGGCAGGGCGCGCGGGACGACACCTTGTACGCCGTGGCGTCGGGGACTCTGCGGGCGGTCACCGTGGCCCCGAGCGGCGAGGAGAAGGTCATCGAGCGGTACGGGCCGGGAGGGGTGCTGGGCGACATCCAGCTGGTGCTCGGCGGGGCGTGGACGACGACCGTCGAGGCAGAATCCCCCTGCCTGCTTTACCGGCTCAGGCGTGCGGTGCTCGATGCGCTCTCGGACCGGGAGGGCGAGCTACTGGAGCCGCTGGTATGGATCATCCGGAGCCGCCTAGGGCGCGCGCAGCTGGCCGAGGTGCTCCCGGCCTTCTTTGGCCCGCTCGGCCCGGGCGAGATCGAGAACCTGGAGGAGCAGGCGCAGCGGGTGACGGTGCGGCGAGGCGAGGCCTTGTTCCGCCAGGGCGATCCCGCGGACGGCTGGTACATCGTCATGAGCGGCCGGCTGCAGGTCCTGCGCCGGGACGAGCTCGGCGACCTCAAGACCCTGGGCGAGATCGGCTGTGGCGAGAGCGTGGGGGAGTTGTCGTTGCTCAGCGGCGAGCCTCGCGTCGCCACGCCCTATGCCCTGCGGGACACCGAGCTCGTTCGCTTTTCCTCGGAGAGCTTCCACGCGCTCATCGATCGCTACCCCCAGGCGCTCAAGACACTCACGCGGACGCTCATTCAGAAGAGCATCGTCGCGCCCCACGCCTCAGGCCAGAGGCGGGCGAGCACGCGCTACTTCACCATCGTCCCTACAGGCCCGAGCGCACTGGCGGCCGCGTTTGCGCGGGCGCTTCGGGAGGAGCTCGCGAGGTTCGGGCCGACGCTCTATCTCGACGCGCAGGAGCTTTCCACCCTCCGTGTCATGCACGACGTGGCGCGTCTGCCGGAGGGCCACCCGCAGTGGCTCCGGTTCAGCTCCTGGATGGAGGAGGAGGGCCCGCGCCACGCCTACGTCGTCATCGAGACCGACACCACGCTCACCCCCTGGACGCGGCGCGCGGTCCGGCTCGCCGATCACATCGTCCTGGTCGCGGACGCGACGGCGACCCCAGAGCGCGGACCCATCGAGGTAGGGCTCTTGGCCGCCCACGACCACGACCGGGTGCGCGCCCGCCACTCGCTGGTCCTGGTTCACCCACAAGCCACCCGGCTCCCGAGCGGGACGCAAGCGTGGCTGTCCCGCCGGCAACTCGACAGCTACCACCACGTGCGCCTCGGCGATCCGGGTGATCTCGCCCGCCTCGCCAGTATCCTCGCCGGGCGCGCCGTCGGGCTTGCGCTCGGCGGTGGAGGCGCACGCGGTTACGCTCACATCGGTGTCGTCGCCGCCCTGCGCGAGCTCAGCATCCCCATCGACATGGTCGGCGGCACGAGCATGGGCGCCGTCATCGCGGCGCAGGTGGCCCTCGGCCTCTCCCGAGAGGAGCTGATCGATCTCAACCTGCGGTTTATGAGCCGCAAGCCGTTCGCCCAGTACACCATTCCGATGCTCGCCCTACTCAATGCCAGACGCCTCCAGGAAGGGATGCAGATGGCGGTCGGCGAGACTCGGATCGAGGACCTCTGGATCAACTGCTTCGCGATATCCGTCAACCTCACGACCACCGAGATGGTCGTGCACGACCGCGGCCCGGTCTGGGAGGCCGTGCGCGCCAGCGTCTCGCTTCCGGGGATCCTGCCGCCCTTCGTTCGGGGCAGCCACCTACTCGTCGATGGCGGCGTCATCAACAACCTGCCGGGCGACGTCATGCGGCAGCGCGGCGGGGGATCCGTCATCACCGTCAACGTCAGCGCGGCCAATGACCTCCGCTTTCCGCCTTCCGGCATCCCGTCCGAGTGGCGGATCTTCTGGAACAAGCTGCTCCCCTTTGCGCGGCCCGTCCTGGTCCCGGGTCTCGCGGCCATCGTGATGCGGACACTGTTGCTCGCGAGCGCGCAGCGTACCGCCCTCGCGGAGCGCGACGCCGATCTCGTGCTCAAGCCGCCCCTGGACGGTTACGGCCTGCTGGAGTTCAAGAAGATCCACGCCATCGCGGAGGTCGGCTACCGCTACACGCTAGAGGCCGCCTCCCGGTGGAGCGGGCCGCGGGGCGTGGCTAACGCGCTGTCAGGCGTGTTGCGCGGCGAGGGCGGCCCAGGCTACTCAGTACCACGGTGATAGCCAGGAGTTGCTTCGTTACGAACCACTACACTAGACGCGTATCTTAGGTCTCCACCAACCCAACGTCGAAAACGACCCACCCCTTGATCCCGTCAGGAGCAGCGTACTTCCAGCACCGTCCCAGGCGCGGTTTCCTCGATCACATGGAAACCAACGTCAAGAGCGCCTTTGGCGCCTAGCGGGCAATAGCGCATCGGCTTATCGTTGCGCATCAGTCCAGATAGATCATCTCGGGCGAGGAATTGCCCGCGCGGAAATAAAATGGCCGTACCCGCTTGTCGGGGGGAACTACGTACGCGACCCTTGGGATCAAACGAGACCGGATTCTCGAGCCCGCGTCCCTCGAACCGATAGACGCCTTGCAAAAACTTGGGTGTGTCTAGTAGCATGGATCTCCTCCTAATTGAGGTATCTCTTATTAGTCTGGAACTTTGTTATCTCATCGGCGTTTGTTACAACTCGACTCGGTGCATACAACCTGATCGCCTATTCCACCTTGCGAGATCTTAAATTCCTAACAGGGCCCGTTTCAAATCCGAATCGACCGGCTCCTCCCCCAGCCAAACCTCCAGCAAGGCACGATTAAAATCGGCTCCCGGCACCTTTCCTTTTTCTGTACCGTTGATTCTAACGGTGGTGCCATCGTCGGGAATATAATCCAGCGTAATCACATCCCCCTTATGTACCGTTTGGAAAAGCTTGTTAAACTGCTCGATCCGTGGCCCAAGTGTTTTCATGGACTCTTCGCTCTGATTTTTCTTAAACCCTTCATTCCAAGCATCGACCAATTTTTCCTGACTCACCTCGTCGTGCAAAAAATGCAATGCGACTCGTTTGGGGCCGGGGAGTGCGAGTATATCCGAAACCGATCGGGAGGGTTTTGAGAGATAAAGCGCACCGACATACACCTCGACAAAAAATTTCGAGCGAACGCCCGCTCCGTTAAAGGGCACCTCTAAAAATTGTCTTTGTCACGGCGAATTGTGGTTTACAGCGAGTCATGGCTAAGGGATAATGTGCAGGTAGCGAGACACTGAAGAGCGGAGTCGATGACGATGCATGGCCAGCCTGG
>JALZID010000379.1 GCA_030860485.1 Pseudomonadota bacterium
TCCAGGCTGCGGTTGATGAGCGCCTCGGCGTCGGGGACCGGCGCCTTGACGATGGCGGGATCGCTCGGCTCGGCCGGGCGCACTTCCGGTTTGGCGGCCGGTGCCTTCTTCTTGGCGACCGTGAGCCGGTCGGCGCGGGGTTTCGCCGCCGAAGGTGGCTCGCCGGACGGTGGGGTGGGTTCCACCACAGTGTCGAGCCGGCTCGGCCCGGGGGGCGGGGCGGCCGCGATATCGGCCCGCTGTTCGGGGAAGGGTGCGGTGAAGGGCGTGGCCGGGCGCACGTTCTCCGCGCTGTCGCCACCTCCCTGCTGGGCGGCCTGGGCCAGGACCTCTGCCTTCTTGGGCTTCTCGGGGCTCTTTTGGTGGACCAGGATGACGTCGAGGGGTCGGTCGAGGGGTCTCTGCGAGGGCGGGGAGAAGCTCACCCCGAGGATCACGGTGGCATGGACCACGATGGCGCAACAGAGCGTGAGCGCCAGCCGGTCGGACGGTGCGACGACCGGTCTCGGTAGCGCTGCGCTCACGCCTGTGCCCTACGCCCGTCCATTCCCGCGACCATGGCGCGGGCGATTATACCGCCCGAGAACCCGAAGACCAGGGCCGCCGTCATCAACACCGGCAGGAGTCGCAGGAGGCCGGGATGGGGGATGAGGACCCAGTAGGCGAGGGCGAACGGGCCGACCATGTGTGCCAGGGCCGCGAGCGCGCCGTACCCGATGCTGGAGAGTCCCGGGATCGCGGTCGCAAGGCGCAGCACGCAGAGGTTCGCGATGGCCCCCGACAGGCTCAGGAAGCCCGGCGACAGAAAGGTGCCGCCGAGCAAGCCGCCCCCCACGACCCGGAGCACGGACACCCAGGCCGGGACGCCAAAGCCGTACCAGTGCAGGGCCGCGAGGGTGACGACGTTGGCGAGCCCGGGCTTGACCCCCGGCAGAGGGCTCGGGAGGTTTGCCTCCACGACGTCGATGGCGATCGCGAGCGCGGCCAGCCCGGCGATGCGGGCGTCTTCTGCTGTGACTTCGAATTCCATCGGTTGCTAGTTTCTCACGCAGTGTCATACAGACCGACTTCAACGAAACTGGAAGTCCCTTCTCTCTCAGGGAGAAGCTATGACAGGTTAGGCTGAGGGCTGTCAAATCAAACACTTTCATTGGTATCGATCCCATCATGCCCCCCCACTCCTGGTAGCGGAGGAGTGAGCTTCCGGTCTCCTCCCCTGCGCGGAGCGGGGGCTAGGGTGGGGGGGTACAGGCGTCGCGGCCGGTACAGGGCTTAGGTCAGCGCGGGAAGGCCTGACCCCCACCCCGACCCCCCCCCGTCCGCAAAAAACACGGACAGGGGAGGGAGTTTCTCGGTGCTCTCCCGGAAGAGTCTCGAGCTTGTCTAGGTACCTGCAATTTCAAATAGGGTTTTGGTTAGTAATTGATCGCATCCAGGCCGGGCTCCGGACCCAAGTGCGGCGCCGACCACCGATCGGCGGCCGTCATGGCTTCGGATCCAATCGGGATGCCGCGTTCCGGCTCGATCGTGAACCGCAGGCGCGGCCTCAGCGCCTCCGTCAGATGAAATGCGCCCCAGGCCATCGATCCAACATCGCCTGCGCTATCCCCATATCGTGTGCCACCGCCTGCCACTCGGAGGGCCCGGCGACTACGAACGCGGTGGCCCCCCGCGGCGGCCCCCCGGCAGATCACCGTCGCGGCCATGGCACCCTGTGCGGGGTACCCGGTGCGCGGGTCCAGGATGTGGTCGTATCGCTTTCCATCATACCTAAAAAATCTCTCGTAATCACCGGAAGTCAAGACACTTTCGTCTTCACCCAGCTCGAGGGTCCCGAGCACGCCGGCAGAGCGGGGCCGGCGTATGCCGATGCGCCAGGGCCGCTCGCCACGGCGTCCGATGGCGCGCAGATCGCCGCCGGCATTGACCAGCGCGTTTGTGATCCCCGCACCGCGCAGGTGTGCGAGGCCCGGTCCACCGCATCGCCCTTGGCATCGGCCCCGAGGTCGAACTGCACTGCCGGATTGGTGCCCTGGACCTCCCGGCCATTCCACCGCAGATCGCTCGTCGCCGGCGGGCGCCGCATGAGCGCGGCGATCGCCATGGCGAAGAACTGGAACTCGTGGACCGGTGTCGGCCGGGCACCGCAGGCCGTCAGGACGAGCGCGACTAGCACGAGGACGGCCGCACCGGGCGCCTGCCGGCCGGCGATTTCGCTCGGGGCGGTTGGCCCGCATCTCACCACTAACCTACTGCGGCCGGCGCCCTCGCAACGGCCAGTAGTGAGCAATGCGGGCTAGCGCAGGCGTTGTTCGATCGCATCCATGAGCTGGCCCGCGATGTCGAGCCCGTAGAGGGCGTCCAACTCGCGGAGGCAGGTGGGGCTCGTGACGTTGATCTCTGTGAGATAGTCGCCGATTACGTCGAGCCCGACGAAGACGAGCCCCTTGCGGCGCAAGGTCTCGCCCACCTCCGCACAGATCCAGCGGTCGCGTTCCGAGAGGGCCACGCCGGCGCTGCGCCCGCCCGCCGCCAGATTCCCGCGCGTTTCCCCCGGCGCCGGGTAGCGGGCCAGGGCGTAGGGGACCGGATGGCCGTCGATCAGGAGGATGCGTTTGTCGCCCTCTGTGATCTCGGGGATGAAGCGCTGGGCCATCGTGAAGCGCCGACCGTGGGCGGTCAGGGTCTCGATGATGACGTTGGTATTGGGGTCCTCGGCCCGCACCCGGAAGATCGAGGCCCCGCCCATGCCGTCCAGGGGCTTCAGGATGATATCGCCGTGCTCTTCCAAAAAGGATCGGATGCGGGTGCGGTCGCGGGTCACCAGGCTTTCCGGGCAGCACTGGCGGAACCAGGCGGTGAAGAGCTTCTCGTTGGCGTCGCGCAGCCCCTGCGGGGCGTTCACGACCAGGACCCCCGCGGCCTCGGCCAGCTCCAGGAGATAGGTCGCGTAGATGTACTCCATGTCGAAGGGCGGGTCCTTGCGCATCAGGACGACATCGGTCCGCGACAAGGGAAAGGTGTCTTCCTCCCCGAGCTCATACCAATGCACCGGGTCCTCCTGGACGGCGAGTCGCCGTACCCGTGCCTGTGCCAGGCCCTGGTGCAGGAACAGATCGCCCACCTCCAGGTACCAGAGACGCCAGCCACGCCGTTGGGCGGCGAGCAGCATGGCGAAGCTGCTGTCCTTCTTGATAGAGATCCCGGCGATCGGATCCATCAGAATGCCGAGATCAATGGCCATGGCGCCCGATCATAGGCCTGTTTAGGTCATAAGCGTGTCATGCACGAGTTTCCGGAGCATCCCACCCTGCCGAGGCTCATTCCGACTCGTGGCGCGGTTCCCGCGCCAGGAGGGTCTCTACGGCCTCGGACGGCCCCGAAGCGCCATTGAGGAGCCGCACCACCTGCTCGCTGATGGGCATGTCGATGTGGTGTATCGCGGCCAGGGCTTGAGCTTCCCGGGCCGTATACACGCCCTCCACCACCTGCCCGATCGCCATGAGCGCGTCTGGGAGGGGTGTGCCCCGGCCTAGCATGAGCCCGAGGCGGCGGTTGCGCGACTGATCGTCGGTGCAGGTCAGGACCAGATCGCCGAGCCCGGCGAGGCCCATGAAGGTCTCGCGGAGTCCGCCCAGGGCGAGTCCCAGGCGCAGCATCTCGGCCAGCCCCCGGCTGATGAGCGCGGCGCGTGCGTTGGCGCCGAAACCGAGACCGTCGGAGACCCCGGCGGCGATGGCGAGCACGTTTTTGACCGCGCCCCCCAGCTCGACGCCGATGACATCCGTGCTGGTGTAGGCGCGGAACGTCCCCTGGTGCAGGCGGGACACCAGATCGGTAGCGAATTCTGCGTCCGAGGAGGCCACGGTGACGGCGGTCGGCAGTCCCGCGACCACCTCGCGCGCGAAGCTCGGCCCGGAGATGACGGCCGTCGGCACGTCGTCCCCGAGGGTTTCGGCGAGCACCTCGTGGCCGAGTTTGTGGGTGCCGGCCTCGATGCCTTTACAGGCTAGCGCCACCCGGAGGGCGCGAGGCCGCAAGGCGGCAAGCATCTGGGCGAGGGATCGCAGCCCCTCGAAGGGCATGGCGAGTACGATATCGTGGACCTCGCAGAGTGCGGTCGTCAGGTCCGGGGCGAGGGTAAGGGTATCGGGAAACGGCGCCTCGGGGAGATGGCGGCGATTGCACCGGTCACGCTCGAGCGCCGCGAGGTGGGCGCTGTCTTGGCCCCAGAGACGGGTGGGTCGCCCGTGACGCGCCAGGAGTACGGCCAGCCCCGTGCCCCAGGACCCGGCACCTAGGACCACGACCGGTACATCTTCCGGAGTAGCGCCTCTCCCCAAGGATCTAATGGGTTACCTGCTTGGCCCCTGTCTCGGACTGCCGGCGCTCCAGGTCCCGTGCGTAGAGGGCGTCGAAGTTGACCGGCGCCAGCAACAACGGCGGAAAGCCCCCGCGCGTCACCAGGTCCGATACCACCTCGCGGGCGTAGGGGAACAGGATCGTCGGGCAGGCTGTCGCCAGCACCGGGCCGAGCTGATCGGCCGGGACGCCTTGGAGCGTGAATACGCCCGCCTGCTGTACCTCGACCAGATAGATCACGTTGTCTTCCGATTTGACGGTCACGGTCACCGCCAGGACCACCTCGTGTACGTTGTCACCCAGCCGGCTGGTGCGACTGTCGAGGTGGACCTCGACCGATGGTTTGATCTCCTGCAAGAAGGCCTGCGGTGACTGGGGTGCCTCGAACGACACATCCTTCACGTACAGCTTCTGGATCTGCAGCTCGGCAAAGGCCGCGTGCGATGGACCGGCCTCTACGTCGTTTTCAGTCATGATAAGACCCTGGGGATCCGGCGGAATGAGACCCTCGGGCCTCGCTCAGCCCCTCGCCAGTGGCAGGTTGGCGTCGCGCCAGTCCATGATCCCGCCCTTCAATCGGTATACCTTCCCGAAGCCGGCCTTTGACAAGGTGGTGACGGCGCCGGCGGCGCTGTTGCCCGCGTCGCAGCACACCACGATGGGCTGCTCGTGTTTCAGATCGAGCTTCCCGATCTTGTCGGCGAGCTCCGACAACGGGACATTGTGTGAGCCGAGGATGTGGCCTTTGCCGAACGCCCCCTTGTCGCGGATGTCGATCACCTGAGCGTCGTCGTGGTTGATGAGGCGTGTGACCTCCAAGGGCGTCACCTGCGGCGCCTGCTCTCTGGCACTTTGTACGAAGGTATAGGCGAGCCCGACCAGGACCCCGCCGAGGATCGAAAACAACACCCAATGGTTGACGACGAATTCACCGAGCCTCTCCATCCCGTAGTACTCCAGCGTGGTTCGATGTTTTGAGGATCCAGGCCGAGCGCGGCGCGGCGGCATTGTGCCAGGCCAGGCGCGGAAACGCCATGGCCCGTGCCCTATGCCATATATTGGGGATGCCCTACGCCGGTGGGTCGGAACACCCGGCGCCATTCTGCGGTCGCGCCGTCTAAGTCGGGCCCGAGCTCGCCATTGACCGCGAGCACCGCCCCGTCGATTCGTGCTAGACTCGAGAAATGCCTCAGCGGCCCTGCCCCCCGGCCAATCTCCCGGTCAATCCCCCCGTCAATCCAACCCCCAAACGCCCGACCGACCTCCTGGTCCCCATGCCGTTCGGTTGATGCAGCGAGAGCCCAGCGAGCGGTCCAGGGACGGGGTCGGAATGCCGATCGCCCACCGGCCGCTCATCCTCATCGTGCTGGACGGCTGGGGGCACAGCGACGACGTTGAATACAACGCGATCCACAGTGCCGATAAACCGGTTTGGGACGATCTCTGGTCGCTTTATCCTCACAGCCTGATCAGCTGCTCGGGGACGGATGTCGGCCTGCCCGACCAACAGATGGGGAACTCCGAGGTCGGGCATATGCACATCGGTGCCGGGCGGCTGGTGATGCAGGACTTCACCCGCATCACGGGCGCCGTCGAGGACGGTTCCTTCTTCCATAACCGGACCCTCCTCGACGCGGCGGCGCGCGCGGCGCGTAGCGGGAAGGCGCTCCATATCCTGGGGCTCTTGTCGCCGGGCGGGGTCCACAGCCACGAGGAACATCTGCTCGCGATGATCCATCTCGCGGTGCGCGCGCGGCCGCGGGAGGTGGTCCTGCACGCCTTCCTGGACGGCCGGGATCGACCCCCGAAGAGCGCCGCCGACTCCCTCCAGCGCGCTCAGGTCGAGTTCACTACCCTGGGCATGGGTCGCATCGGCACGCTGATCGGGCGTTACTACGCCATGGACCGCAACCAGTGCTGGGCGCGCACCGAGGCCGCATACCGCTTGATCACAAGCGGCGAGGCCGTGCATCGCTGCACCGATCCCTTCATCGCGCTCGACATGGCCTACGCGCGTGGCGAGACCGACGAGTTCGTGCAGGCGACGGCCATCGTCCCACGCGGTGCTCAGCCGGTACGCGTCGAAGAGGGTGATGTCGTGGTGTTCATGAACTACCGCGCCGACCGGGCGCGGCAGTTGACGCGCGCCTTCATCGAGCCCGATTTTGACCGATTCGAGCGCGGGCCGCGGGTCGATCTCGGGGCGTTCGTCACCCTGACCCGGTATCACGCGGATTTCGATGTCCCCGTCGCCTACCCTCCGGAACGGCTGCGCAACGTCTTCGGGGACTACATCGCCTCGCGCGGCCTGTCGCAGCTCCGTATCGCCGAAACCGAGAAATATGCCCACGTGACTTTCTTCTTCAACGGCGGGGAGGAGCGGGTGTTTCCCCGGGAAGACCGGGTTCTCGTCCCTTCGCCGCACGTCGCGACCTACGACGAGAAGCCCGAGATGAGCGCCTACGCGGTCACGGACCGCCTGGTCGAGGCCATCCACCGCGGCAGACACGACGTGATGATCTGTAACTATGCCAATGCCGACATGGTCGGCCACACCGGCAACTTCGAGGCGGCCGTCAAGGCCGTCGAGGTGTTGGATCGCTGCCTGGGGCGGGTGGTGGCGGCGGCGCAGTCCGTGGGTGGGGAGGTCCTCATCACCTCCGATCATGGCAACGCCGAGAAGATGCGCGGGGTCTCGACCAGGACCCACCGCGGTCAGCCCCATACCGCGCACACCAGCAACCGGGTGCCGTTCATCTATGTGGGGCGGCCGGCCGAGATCGGCCGTTCCGGGACCCTCGCGGACGTGGCACCCACAATGCTGTATCTGCTCGGACTGTCGCCGCCGTCCGAGATGAGCGGCGGCCCGCTGGTGCGCTTGGAGGCGCTGGACATGGCACAAGTACGGCGGCCGCGACAGCGCCTGGGACGGCTGTTGCGGTGAGCGGCCGGTGCCCGGATCGCGCTCCGTGCCGTGCCGTGGCCCCGTGCGGGCAGCTTGTCATGCGCCCGTCTGCGCTTGTATCCTGGCATATCGATCCGGCGGCCTGTTCCCGGCTTTTTTTTTGATGGTTGGCACCGCAGCGCGCAGCGGCCGTGCGCTCACCTTCACCGTCGGGGTCATTCGCCGGTCCGCCCTGTCCTCGGCCATCCCGTCATCACTTATCAACTGCCCATCTAGTGGGCCCATCGAGTGGGGTCTTTCATGAAACACGCTGCCGTCCATGCCGTCACCTTGGTCCTCGGTTTGGCCCTGGGCCTCAACCTGGCCCTCGGTCCCCATGAGCTTGCCCGGGCGGGTTCGGCGGAGTCCGCCGGACTGCCGCTCGACGAGCTTCGCACCTTTACCGAGGTGTTCGCCAAGATCAAGAGCGACTATGTGGAGGAGGTCGCGGACAAGGTGCTCCTGGAAAGCGCCATCCGCGGCATGCTGTCGGGCCTGGATCCCCATTCGTCCTACCTGGATGCCCAGGACTACGAGGGACTGCAAGAGGGCACCAGCGGCGAGTTCGGCGGGCTCGGTATCGAGGTGGGCTTGGAGGACGGCTTCGTCAAGGTCATCGCCCCGATCGACGACACCCCGGCGCAGAAGGCGGGGATCAAGGCCGGCGATGTGATCATTCGTCTGGATGACACGCCGGTCAAGGGCCTGAGCCTTAACGACGCGGTCAAGATCATGCGCGGCAAGCCCGGCAGCGAGATCCGCCTGACCATCGTGCGCGAGGGGCAGGAAAAGCCCCTGACCTTGCAAGTCACGCGCGACGTCATCAAGGTACAGAGCGTCAAGAACCGCACCCTCGAGCCGCGCCTGGGTTACGTGCGCATCTCGCATTTCCAGACCCGCACGGCGGAGGACGTGACGGACGCGCTCGCGGACCTCAAGGGCTCGAACGGCAATAAGCTGGCGGGGCTGGTGCTCGATCTGCGCAACAATCCGGGCGGGATCCTCGGCTCGGCGGTGGCGGTGGCGGACAACTTCCTCGACAAGGGGCTCATCGTGTACACCAAGGGCCGCGGTACGGAGTCGCAGATGAGGTTCAACGCCAAGCCCTCGGACCTCCTCAATGGCGCGCCCATCGTGGTGCTGGTCAACGGCGGCTCGGCGTCGGCCTCGGAGATCGTGGCCGGGGCCTTACAGGACAACCGCCGGGCGGTGATCATGGGCAGCAAGACCTTCGGCAAGGGCTCGGTGCAGACCATCCTGCCGATGGCCAACAACGCCGCATTGAAGCTGACCACGGCACGCTATTACACGCCTTCGGGGCATTCCATCCAGGCCGAGGGGATCAGCCCGGATATCGCCATCGACAAGCTAGAGCTCACGATCGTCGACAAGACCACCGACGAGATCCGGGAGGCCGATCTCACGCGCCATCTCGCGAACGGTGACAAGGCCCCGGCCCCGGCGCCGAAGGTCGATCCGAACAATCCGAACGTCCCGGAAGAAAAGCTCGCCAAGAGCGATTATGAGCTCCACGAGGCCTTGAACCTGCTCAAGGGCTTGGCGTTGCAGCGGGGTCTCCTGTGACGCCATGAGCGGCGTCCCGGTTCGCTTTCGAAGGCGTGGGGACGGGTTTGAAAACCCGCCCCCACCATATTGGCCACGGTCGTAAATCGCCTCATTGGATCCGCTCTCCCTCCGGAAGAGGGCTAGGGTAATGGTATGGACTCCTCCCCTCCCTAACGGCATCGTGATGTGCCAGAGTGGAAGATGAAACGACCACTTCAACGAAGAGGAGGAGTCCGGTATGTACAGTACGACAATCGGGTTGGACAT
>JALZID010000380.1 GCA_030860485.1 Pseudomonadota bacterium
GGGATGATCCCCTCAAAAAGGCCGATCTAGATCCCTGATGCTGCTCCAAAATCGGCCTGGATAGTGAAATCCCTTGTAACATGCCGCGGCAGTATAGGCTTTCATCACAATTTTTAGAGGCTCCCACTACTCCATTCACCATTCACCATTCACCATTCACCATTGGCCATTCATCAGTCCCTATTCCCTATGACTCGCTCCCTTTTCCTGCTGCTGGCCTTGATCCCCTGGCCCACCGCGGTCGCGGCGGCCGACACGACATCCGGAGGAGACCCAACCATGCCTGTCCCGATCACTTCCTTGGCCATCACCTCCCCGGCCTTCGCCCGCCAGGCGGAGATCCCGCGGGAATACACCTGCGACGGGTCCGATCGCTCGCCGCCGCTCGTCTGGTCCGAAGTCCCGCCCGGGACCCGGAGCCTCGCGCTCATCGTGCACGACCCCGACGTGCCCGATCCCAAAGCCCCCAAGCGCATCTGGGTGCACTGGGTGCTGTACGACATCCCGCCCAGCGCCACGGGCCTGCCTGAAGCGGTCGGTCCCGCGGCGCTCCCACCGGGAACCAAAGAGGGGCGGAACGACTGGGGACGCACGGGCTATGGCGGCCCCTGCCCCCCCATCGGGCGCCATCGCTACTTCCATAGGCTGTACGCCCTGGATACCGTGCTATCGCTCGGCCAAGCGACCAAGACCCAGCTCGAGCAGGCGATGGCCGGACACATCCTGGGAGAGGCCGAGCTCATCGGGACATACCAGCGCCAGCGTTAATAGGCAGTCGGGATGATGCTCGGGGAGAACGGGAACCCCTTGTGACCGTTACGCCAAACCGAGGCCACAGCACCGCTCGTTGCTATCCATGAAACGCGGCATACGGAGCGGATCGCGCTATGGCCTATCCGGCCTGCTCGCTACGCCGGATCTGCAGAGCGCGCATCCCACGCTACCAGCTTCAAGTCTCCCTCCCCGGGCCGTGTTGCGTACGGCGGGCGCGGGGGACCGGTTCGTCGAGTACGCCGCGTTCAGCGCACTCACGCTGCCGGTTTCACGGGCAATGTCGGTTCCAGCCGAGCCAGCTGCAGCAACCCTTCGTCCCCGGTCAGCAGCACGAGATGCTCGGTCTGTGCCGTGGCCAAGAGAAGGCTATCGAAGGGATCCTTGTGTCCCAGTGGAACCTCGGTGGTGGCGATGGCGTGGACATCGGCGATGGGGAGCAGGGCGGCACCGGTATTTTGAATCTCATCACGGAAGACCTGAGGCGGGATCGGCAATTTTCCCACGCGGTGCTTGATGGCGACTTCCCAGATGCTGGCCACCGAAACGACGCAGGACGAGGTAGCAATCAAGTCGCGACAGCTGCGACTGAGGCGCGGACTTCCTACCAGCCACCAGATGGCAACTTGGGTGTCGAGCAACAGCCTCACGGGTCGTCCTCGACCATTCGTCCGATCTCCGCGTCGACTTCCGGCGCGAACGCGCCATCGATCTCCCCTGCGAACCTCTTGAGCTGCCCCCAGCCACCGAGCTTACGTGGCTGGCTCAACGGAACCAGCTTGACCATCGGCTCGCCGTTGCGGGCGATAATGACCTCCTCACCCTCCAGTGCTGCTTTGACGAGCTTGGAGAGCTGGCTCTTGGCCTCCAATACATTGACCTGCATCGGCGTTCCTCCGTTTCGCAATGCATTTCATCGTACCATGCTTAGCCAGCTTAGCCAACGCGATCCCATGCCGGGTGTGTCCCCCGATCGTCTCCTCATCGCCCAGAGGATGTCCGAACCAACCGCGGTTGGCCACGCACCGTGCGTTGCCGGCCGCGCTCAGCATTACTGCAAGCGGCCGCCCGGGTCCAGGTCGTGGAGGTGGAATCGCATATACGGTGATGCAGGACGAGCAGGCTGCGAGCGCGATCCGCGAGCTCCTCGATCCGCCGAGACGGAGCGGTGGCTCGCCCGCGCCGGCTGAGGGTTCCATTCGCTCCATCACGTCCCTGCGCTCATCGCCGATCCCGGCACCGGCCCCGCACGCCGGCAGGGCCATCACCGCTATTGACAGGCGCGCTTTACCTCGGAGATAGTGTGCCGGCTTCAGGTGTCCCGGAGGACCTTCGTCCGAGGGATGAAACGGGAAGCCGGTGCGCGACGTGGTTTGATCCACACGCAATGCCGGCGCTGCCCCCGCAACGGTAAGCAAGCAAAGGCGCGGCACTACGCCACTGTGCTACGGCACGGGAAGGCGCCGCCCCAGGGTCCCTACCCGCTTGCGAGCCCGGAGACCGGCCTGAAGGGTGTTGCAATGGCATTGCGGAGGGTGATGCCGGGGCGCCCGGGCCACATTTCGATTCCCGCCTTGCCCCCTCGTCCCCTCCGTGTGCCTTGCGCGAGCTTTCATTGCTGCGCGGGTGTGCGCGGAGATCAGAACATGCGATTTCACCGAATACCGGCAGTCTTGCTGCCGCTTGCTCCCCTGTCTTGTTGCCCCTTGTTCGCCGCCGAAGAGCCGGCCGAGCTGGAGCCGATCATCGTCACAGCGACCCGCACCGCCCAGACGGCCGATGAGGCCCTGGCCTCGGTCACCGTCATTACGCGTGAGGAGATCGAGCGCCGCCAGGTGCAATCGGTCCAAGAGGTCCTGCGCGGGGTGCCCGGTCTGCACATCACGAATAACGGCGGCCTCGGCAAAGAGACTTCCGCGTTCCTGCGGGGTACGAATTCCAGCCATGTGCTCGTCCTCATCGACGGGATCCGCGTCGGCTCCGCTACCCTCGGGAAAACGGCCTTGCAATTGATCCCGATCGACCAGGTCGAGCGCATCGAGATCGTGCGTGGCCCGCGCGCGAGCCTCTACGGCTCCGAGGCCGTTGGCGGGGTCATCCAGTTCTTCACGCGCAAGGGCGGTGGTGCGCTCCGTCCACGATTCAGCGCCGGCGGCGGGAGCCATGCCACCTATCAGCTCGCGGGCGGGATCTCGGGCGGCGGCGATCACGGCTGGTTCAACCTGGGCGCGAGCCGGATCGACACCCGCGGTTTCAATGCGTGTAGCAGCACGGTAGCGCAGCCCGGAGGCTGCTTCACCTTCGAGCCCGACGATGATGGCTACAGCAACAATGCCGGCAGCGCCCGATTCGGCTACCGCTTCGAGAACGGGCTCGATCTGGACGCCCGCCTCCTCCAGGCCGAGGGCCATAACGAGTTCGACGGGAGCTTCGCGAATCAAGGAGACTTTGTCCAGCAAGCGGTGAGCGGCCAGATCCGCTACTCGCCGGCGGCCTTTTGGGACGTGACGGTCCTGGGCGGGCGCAGCCTCGATGAGTCGGAGAGCTTCAAGGCCGACATTCCGGGGAAAAACGTCTTCGACAACGAGCGCCAGAGCGCCCTTCTCCAGAACGACTTTACGCTCGCGCCCGGCCACCTTCTCACCGTCGGTTTCGATTACTACAGCGATCTCGTCGAGAGCAGCGAGGACTTTGCCGAGACCTCGCGCGACAACAAGGCCGGTTTTGCGCAGTACCAGGGGTATGTAACGGCCCTCGACTGGGTGCTCGGCGTGCGCCACGACGATAACGAGCAGTTCGGGGGCGAGTGGACGGGCAATGTGGGCCTGGGCTACAGCTTCGGCCCGCCGTTGCGCCTCACGGCCGGTTGGGGTAGAGCCTTCAAGGCACCGTCCTTCAACGACTTGTTCTTGCCCGATTTCGGCGATCCGAATCTCGATCCGGAGACCGCCGAGAGTGCCGAGCTCGGCGCGAGCGGGACGATCGAGCCTATCGCCTGGTCGATCAACGGCTACTACACCGTGCTAGACGACCTCATCACCTTCCGCCCCGACCCGACATCGAGGTTCGGGATCCGTGCAGCCAATGTCGACGAAGCAAGGATCCTCGGCCTCGAGGCCATCGCGACTACGCAGGTTTGGGGGTGGGACGTCGCCGCCAACCTGAGCCTCATCGACCCCGAAAACCGGGGCGCGAACAAGGGAAATGTCTTGCCCCGCCGGGCCGAACAGATGTTTCGCCTCGACCTCGATCGGGCCTTCGGGCGCTTCACGGCGGGACTCACGGTCTACGGCGTAGGCCGGCGCTTCGACGACCTCGCAAACACCCGACGGCTCGCGGGCTATGTGCTCGTGGACCTCAGGGCCGGCGTTGAGGTGTATAAGGATCTCTTCCTGGAAGGCAAAGTCGGAAACGTCCTCGATAAAGAATACGAGACCGCGGACTTCTTCAACCAGGACGACACCAACCTCTTCGTCACGCTGCGCTATCAGCCAGGTTCACCGAAACAAAGACTAGACTAAAGGAGACACTCATGATGATCACCACCACCCCCCGATCAGCGTTTGCTATTGGCTTCTCGCTCGCTGTGCTCATGGCCGCCACCCGCAGCCACCACTTCGCCACGGCGCTCCATGTGCCCGACGCCTCGTGGGCGGTGTTCTTTGTCGCCGGTTTCTATCTTCGTCCCCTGTGGATCTTTCCGGCGTTGCTGGCATTGGCCGGGGTGAGCGACTACGTGGCCATCACTTCGTTCGGCGTCAGCGATTTCTGTATGAGCCCCGCCTATGGCTTCTTGCTACCGGCTTATGGCTCCCTGTGGTTTGCCGGCCGCTGGTACGCAGCCCGCCACCGTTTCGCATTCTCCACGCTGGTCCCGTTGGCGGGCAGTCTGTTCCTGGGCGCGGCGGTATGCGAGTTGATCTCGAGCGGCGGCTTCTATTTCTTCTCGGGGCGGTTTGCGGAAACGAGCCTCATCGAGTTCGGCGGGCGGCTGGCGAAGTATTTCCCGCCTTCTCTGGAGAGCGTGGCCTTTTGGGTCGGGATCGCGATGGTACTGCATATCCTATTCACCTTGGCCGCAAGCAACTTCATGCGTGCACGCCACCAGAGGGCAGGCTGAGCGGTGGACGCCACACGCGAGAGCCACCACCGGGAACGCATGCAGCGCAAGAAGGCGGTCATCGACGCTCGTATCGCCGAGGCCACCATAGATAAAGGCCTGCTCCTGGTCTTGACCGGTAACGGCAAGGGCAAGTCGAGCTCGGCCTTCGGCATGGTGGCCCGCGCCCTCGGTCACGGTATGCGCGTGGGTGTGGTCCAGTTCATCAAGAGTGCGCAGAGCACCGGCGAGGAAGCCTTCTTCCGCCGCTTTCCGGAGGTCGAATACCACGTCATGGGGGAGGGTTTCACCTGGGAGACGCAAGATCGGGAACGCGACATGCGCGCCGCGCAAAGGGCTTGGGAGACGGCGTGCAGGATGCTACAAGACCCTGAGCTGCAACTTGTCGTCCTCGATGAGCTGAATCTCGTGCTGAAGTACGGCTATCTCGAGCTCGAAGAGGTGCTGGGGGATCTGAATACCCGCCCACCGATGCAGCACGTCATCGTCACCGGCCGCAGTGCGAGGGCTGAGCTGATCGAGGCCGCCGATACCGTAACCGAGATGCGGGTGGTCAAGCACGCCTTCGAAGCAGGCGTTAAGGCTCAGCAAGGGATAGAGCTATGACCCCCCGGCGTGGTCGCCATCCGCCCTATACCTTTTCGATGACGTGATCAACGAGAGATTACCATGAGCCAAGCGGCTGATGTGACGCCCGGCGAAGTCCGCCGGCAAACCGTCGAAAATCCCGACGGCACGACCACGGAGCTCACCTATTTCGAGCCGACTGAGGAAACCATGGCCTTGCTCGTGGATATCCTTTTCAAAGAGCACTGGGCCGACATCACCGTAGGGCCATGTATCGAAGGGGCGGTCTTCGAGATCCGGTTCAAAGAGCCCCCCAAGGTCTCCCTGCTCGACGGTTACCTCACGGTGAACCTGGGTCACTGGCATTTTCATCTCTGCATCGGTGAGCACAAGGGTACGCCCTCTGAAGAGCTCCGGCACCAGCGCCGCGTCGCCCGCATCGCGTTTTTCGAGACGCGGGGCGGCAACTGCGGCGGGGGCCGCAGTTGGGGGCTGCGCCTGTGGAACGGGTTCGGGGAGCAGATGACAACAGTATTTCTCCCGAGTCCCTTTTTGTCCGACGACCTAAGGATCGTCAAAGAGCCGCAATGGGAACGGCTGCAATTGTGGTATGAGTTGCGCCAGAGATTCCTAGGTGAGCCCATGCCGGAAGACATGAGCGTGGCCCGGGATCGGCTAGGGCGGTTCCAGAGGGCTAGCTTGGCCAGGCGCGATCACGCTCCAACCAGCGAGCACTCCGGAGAGAAGACGGGCCTCTTGATCGTCGGTCATGGCAGTCGCGACCATGCGGCGAACGCTGAATTCGAAGCGTTGGTTACGGACTACCGCGCCACCCGCCCGGCGTTCGACATCGCCCACGGTTACGTCGAGCTCGCCCGCCCCGCTCTTCCCGAGGCGCTTAGGGAGCTTGCGCGGCGGTGCGAGCACGTCGTGGCGCTGCCGCTATTCCTGTTCGCGGCGGGTCACGTCAAGAACGACCTCCCGCTCGCGCTTGCGCAAGCGCGGCGGGAGTTTCCCGGTCATAGGTTCACCGCCACGCGGGCGCTGGGCGTCCACCCGGACTTGGTCGGGATGGCCTTCGAGCGCGCCCAATCACTATTCGAAAGCGCGCCTGCGAAAGCGGCCGTGGTCGTCGTGGGGCGCGGCTCCAGCGATCCGGATGCGAACGGCGACTTCTACAAGGCCGTAAGGCTCATCGGCGAGGGCCGAGACTTCGGGTGGGTGGTGCCGAGCTTCATCGGTATCGCGAGACCGCTCTTCAAGGATGCCATCGAGCTTCTGGCCCGCGCCCGTCCTGAGCGTATCGTCGTCGTCCCCTACTTCCTCTTCGCCGGCCGGTTGATCGAAAAGCTCAGCACGGAGGTGGCGGCATTCCGGGAGCGCCACCGGTGGATCCGTACCGAGCTCGCGCCGCATCTCGGACGCGACGAGCGCTTGTGTCTGCTCATCGACGAGCGAGTGCAAGAGGCGCTTAAGGGCACCCGACCTTTGCCCTGTGACAATTGCCAGTACCGCGTGCCGGTCGCGGGGGTGGCCGATAAGGTCGGCGGGCTCAAGGCCCTGCTCTGGAGCCTGCGCCATGGGTTCACGCACACCCAGGCGATGCCGCATGTGCACGCCCACCGCGCGCTCAAAAAGCACGTCCTCATCTGCGGAAACGTGGACTGCGCCGAGCGCGGTAGTGTGCCGCTCATCACGGCCCTGCGGCGCCTGCTCAAGGCGGCCGGCAGCGATCGGGACATCCGGGTCACGCGCACGCATTGCATGGGCCGCTGCGGAGAGGGACCGACTGTTGCGGTCTACCCCGATGGCATCTGGTACCGCGGCGTGCGGGAGGCTGACGCCGAGGAGCTGGTGCGCGAGCACCTGCTCGGGGACCGGCTCGTCAGCCGACTAGTCGACAACATCATGCAATGAAGGAGTAGAGAAAATGGCTTGTCATGAAATCGCGGCGCTGCGCCTGGGTCTGATGCGGGTCTTGGGCCGGACGGACGAAGCCGAGCGTCAGCACGAACTCGCCGAGCTCGGTCATGCGGCATCCCAAACGGGACCTATGCAAGCGCTTTGCGCCTCGTCCGACCTCGCGAGCCTCAAGCGCGCCTACGATACCGCCATCGCCGGCCTCGAGGAACGTGTCGCGGCAACGGCTGGTGACGACCCCAAGCTCCCTTATCTACGCACGCTCGTTGTGCTGACGAAGAAGGTGGAGCTCGACCTTGAGCACCAGGTCGAAGGGCTCACGCAACTCTATCGCGATCTTGAGACGATGCACGATTTCGTGCACGAGATCTACCCAGCGGAGTAGCGGGCCATGGCGATCCCAAGACACGCCCGCGTGGCCGCTATCGAGGAGCCGGGGACCGGCACCCGGCTCCTGGAGCTCGTTGGCGACGATCCCTTGGGCTTCACCGGCGGGCAATACATCATCGTCGACAGCGGGTTGGTGCTCGCGAGTGGCAAGGCCGTCAAGCGCGCCTATTCGATGCTGAGCCCGGACGCGGAGCAGGGTCGCTTTCAAATCGCCGTCAAACGCATCCCGGGGGGGCCGGGGTCCGGCTTCATGCACCAAATCGGGGTCGGTGACGATATTCGCTTCAGCGGCCCGTGGGGCAGGTTCTTCCCGCACAATGGCCGGAGCGGCCCCGCGCTGGTATTGGCAACGGATACGGGGATCACGGCGGCCCTCGGTCTCGTCCAGGGAAGCCGGTTCAAAGCCCTGGCGCCCCTGAGCATCCTCATCTGGCTGCGGACTGCGCCCGAGTATTTCCTGCCCGAGGCGCTGGTGCGCGATCGCAGCCCGCCGCATTGCACGCCGTTCCGCATCGCGCCGATCCCGCCCATCGGCCACGCCGAGCGCGTGGTACACGCACGCGCCGTCTTGCGTGAGATCCTCGCGGGCGTGCCGCTCGAACAGGCTTTCGTATGCGGGGACGGGGCGGTCAATTACGCGCTGCTCGATGACCTACTGGCGGCGGGGGTCCCGGCCACCAAGGACAACCTCGAATCGTTCTTCAACATGCCAAAAAAATCCGTATGAGCAGGTTTTCCGCGATAGCGAGTGTTTGGGCAACCGGCTGCCGGAGAGTTATTCTAATGTACGTTCAAGTTGATACTAACTATCCACGGCCACGCCGTTATGCCGCGCACCCGGTTATGATCGTCCGCCAAACGTGGCAACCCCACATGCAACTGTGTGATCACGGCATCGAGGTGG
>JALZID010000381.1 GCA_030860485.1 Pseudomonadota bacterium
ACGCGCTCTTCACCGCGGTCCTCGGGTGGCTCGGCGCGGTGCTCGTGTACCTGCTCCTCGAACAGATCATCAACCGCATGTTGGCGGCCGATCTCGCGGTCGGGCAGTCCATCTGTTTTCTCATGCCGGACACTAACTCGCGGCCTCATCGGGCGCGACGATAGGAGCGCTCCGGTGCAGCGTCTTGTTGGTCCTTCAGGACCTGACTATCACTTACGATCGTTCAAACGAGCCTTTGCTCCGGCTGCGAATGAAGCGACTACTTCCCTAACCCCACCAATCGCTGCCGTTGCTTTATCAAGCACATCTCCCGTCGGGCCTATAATGCGGACTAAAAATGCTGGACGCCCTTTAGCGTCTCATTCAGTTGCGCAAGCTCTGCCTGGTACCGTGCCGGATGAATGGTGCTGCCAGCCGTCCAGCGGATCATATCAAGGGCGCGCTGCTCCACCGTGCCGCAAGTCTCAGTCCTCAGTTGCACCAGCCTGGCCTGGGATTCGCCTAAGAACCACTCATCGTCTGTGAAGCGATAACGCACATACTCGCTAAGCCGCCCCGCCCCAAGAGCCCTGTTCTTATCTCGCAACAGTTGAATTTTGGCTATGATGGCCTTTTCTAGGCAGGTCACGAGGGCATCAATGGCGATGTGCGCCTCTGATGCCCATTCCTTGTATGCCTGGGTCTGGATAAACCCGTCCAGCAGTCCCATGAATCGGCTTGCCTGCGCCTGGGCAAGCACGGGAAGGACCGACCCCCATACCAGCGCACCGGCCGGGCCGAACACCAGAAGCCCAATACCCGTTCCAGATACCCGCCTGCCACCGCCAAGCTGGCGCGAGTGCTGCCGTCGAGCACAACTTGTTCCACCGCCTGCGTGCCGCTGACCTTGCCGACGTTATATTTCATCAGGTTACGGACGGCGCTCACGACCAAGGCAAACACCGGCACTGCGGGGCTCAACACATCGGCGCCTGCTGCCATAGAGCTTTCGGTCACATGGCTGATCAGCTCGTTGCTGCAGCCTTCGACGAAGAACACCTTGTCGGCCCATTCGGTTGGGATCTTGTCCGCCAACTCTGAATTGGCGAGCACCGGGTAGCGGTAATTTTCGCCGAAATGGTCTTTGAGCCCACCAATGTCATCCAGACACTTGACCTGAAACTTCTCGCCATCGACCAGCAAATCCCAACCTGGCTCGTTGGAGGTTGCCGGAAACTCGACCTGATGTCCCTTTGCGACGAGCTCGGCGGCCACGAACTGCTCGGCGGCGTACCCCTTCACATTGCTGATCGCGCCGGTGATGCGGGCGGAGACAGCTCCTGAATCCTGCGAGCGAAGTCTGCAAAGGCCAGAGGGTTGTCCAGCACATCCACGCGTGCAAAGTCGGCGGCTTTGATGACAGTAGGTCAATGGCAGCGGCTGAATACACAATATCACCCAGGGTGAGCGCAGCCACCGCCGCCGTCGCGCGCGCTTCGCCGTCGCCTGGGAAGAGCAGCCGCGCCAGGCGATTATTTTGTGGTGCTTCTGCCATCAGTTTGATGACGCCAGCATCAAGGCGTGGCCCAGGTTTGCCGACGACGGGCTGGAGCGCATGCCATTCGTCCCGATAGCGCTTGGCGGTCTCGTCATCGAGATTGCCAACGGGCCCTAGCGCCTTGGCTCGCGAGAAGCTATTCAAAGTGACTGCGATTCTATCGCGGTTAGTGACGCTGAGGCCCCGTAACGCCAGCAGCGCCAACACTCGCAAGGCCGAAAACCCTGCCATGCTCACACCGCCGCCGAACGCCACCAGTCCGCCGCTGGTGAGCAGCATGTTGCGGATCGCCGTATCGTTGAAATCCGTTGCTTCAATCTTATCCAGAAGGCACTTCTGATCCGCTTCGCTCATGCCCTCAAGGCGTGCGCGTATCTCGGCGATTAGATAGATTTTCCTGAGCAGTCGCGTCCATCTGGACGGCACCGTCCTTGAGTGCTGTGGCTAGCAAATTGTCCAGCACCGGCAGGACGACATCTGTGAGAGTGAAGCAGCGTTGCTTTTCCTCTATCCAACCCCAACGCTGTAGGAGGTCTTTCCCGTCTTGGATGAGGCTAGGTGGATTGCTGCAGCGGCAAGCTCGGTGGCGAGTACATCCGCACCGCGCATCGACACAGTCAGGCGTGCCCGTAGGTCGAATGCCTCGCGCAGATAGATCCACAGAATCAACCGAAGGTCGTTGTCTGTCAGCTGCCGATCCGCCTCCCAAGACTCCTTCCGCGTCGTTACGCTTGCGGTTTCCTTTTGTACGCTGGCATTGCCCAACCACTTCTGGAAGGCATCGACATCCAGCCTTCCGAGATGCGTGCGCGCCCAGTCCCAAGCCTTTGAATAATACTGTTGAAGCCGCTGGGACAGCGTACTGTCCTCGAACAGCGCTAGGCAGGCAGCCAGCAGCTTTCGATCTGCTGACCCTAGCCCCACGATGATGTCTGATGGCTGCACATCTTGGCGAACAGCCACCAGTTGATTGTTCTGGTCAGTCATTGCTCAGTGCTCCTAGTCTAGAATGAGGAAGGTTTCAATGAGATCGATTGCGAAAAGCATATTTGAGGCCCAACGGCTGCGCATCACCCGCCGCGAGCGCGAGAGCAAGCAATCGGGTCGAGCTGACAGGATTGCGCCCGTCAGCTCGACCCGATCGCGTGCTTGCCGGGCGGTATGTCAAGCGCTGCGGAATTTGGACAGGCGGGCGAAGAGGATCGCGCCGAAGGGCAGGGCGAGGCCAAGCAGGATCTGCACGATGAGCAGGGTCCCGAGCTGACTGTAGTCGGCGTGCACTTGGAGGGCGCCGGTCGCGGGGTCACGGACCTCGCGGGTGACAATGAAGATCTGGTTCAAGTACTTGGTGCCGAGCTGGTTCAGCGAGAGCGCGAGGTTGGTGAAGGAGGCCATCACCGCGAAATAGGTGGCCTTGAGGTTGGGGGGCGCGGAGCTCGCGATCCAGGCCAGCATCGGGATCATCGCGATCTGACCGAGCGGCGATTCGAGCGCGGTGTCGACCAGCGCGATGAAGCGCGCGTCCACCACCCCGCCAGTATGTGCGGCGGTCCACTCGTGCAGGCCGTGGTACATCCCGAGGATGGGCAACGCCAGCACAAAGCCAACAAGGGTCAGGAAGCCGACCACATAGGCGATCGAGCGCTCGGCTATGAAGCGGCGGAAGATGAACATCCCGACCAGCGTGAGCGCGCTTGCGATTAGCGATAGCACTGAGAGGAAATGTTGATCGAAGTTGAGCTCATCGATCATCCACCAGGTGACGCCCGGGCCCGGAGTGGGCGTAGCCCGGAAGGCGAAGATGACGATGGCAGTACCGATGAGTGTCGCCCGTGCCTCGGGAGTGAGCTCGCGCGTCAGCCGCTCGATGAGAAAGGCGACGATGGCGAAGGAGCCTATAAACACGATCTCCTCGTTGTAGGGCAGATTGCCGAGACCCACGGCGAGTGTGAACACCACGAACAGCAGGCTACCGCCGAGGATCCACCAGTTGGGTTTGGTCGCATCCACGTGCTCCAGGATCAGCGACTGCACTTCGGCGCGGCTCTTGCCCGCGCGGAGCAGCCGGCGCCGGTCGCGCGCCTTGAGGAGCGAGGCGCTCACCACACCCAGCACCGAGATCGCGGGGATGCTCAGGGCCATCAGGTAGACGTCGCGGTAAATGCGCGCAATGTCTGCTTGCGGGAGCTTCTCCACGCCGGTGAAGAGGTAAAGGTTGATGAGCGCCACCAGCGTGCTGCCGCCGATAATGGCCACGCGCCCGAGCGTCTGCATGGTGGTGTGCATGAGCTTGCGAGTGGCCGGATCGACGGGGCGACCGTCCTCATCGACGCGCGGCACCGCCTCTACGGTCATCGCGTCGGCGACCGCGTCCTGGATCACATAGCCGATCGGTGACAGCAGCGCGCTCACCACGAACCATACCTCCGCCGGCATGATGGCGGTCATAGCCTCGCGCTCGCCGATAAGGAACACCATGATGAGCAGGCCCACCGTGATGAGGCTCGCGCCCAGATAGACAAGCAGGCTCTTCCAACGCCAGATGAGATCGACCAGATGCCCCAGCGGCATCTTGAGCACCCAGGGGATCCCCGCCCAGAAGCCCAGCGCGGCGAGGAAGGCGGCGGAGAGGCCCAAGTAATCCTTGACGAAGAAGGTGCCGACGATGCCGGTCAGGCCAGAGATCCCAGCCCCCATGTAGACCATGAGCGGCGGCAGATAGGACAGCCGCATTTCGCGGCCGAGCTCAAGAATGTTGCGATCGATCCAGCGATAAGCGGGAGTGATCATCTTGGGTTTCTATTCGCTGCGCGCTTCTATTCGCTGCGCGCAAGGCGGTAACCGTAATACCAATGGTTCGTGGTCTTGCCGATGTTTCTGACGGTGTGGCTCGTGCCGGCCGGTATCAAAACCTCTTCGCCTGGCTGAGGGTGGAGCGTTCGCCTCCGAAATGACACCTCGATCTCCCCATCGATTAGCATCACGATCTCATCAGCGTCGTGGACGAAGTCGGCCCAGACCCGCCCGGGCGGGTCCGTCCAGATGGCACAGCTAAACCCACGCCCCGCCCATTGTTTCGCAACGTTTGTCTGCTGCATTGCCCCTCCGTCTACCGGACGCGCTTCACTATACAACCCGTATTCTAGCGCGATTGCCGCCTCGCGCGTTGGCAGCCGATCTCGCGGTCGGGCAGCCCATCTGTTTTCTCATGCCTCGGCACTTCCTCGCGGCCTTGTTCTTGACCTTGATGGCGAGCCTCCTCGGAGCCGTGCTCGGCGGCGTCCGCGCCGCCCGTATCGAGCCCTCGGACGGTTTGCGTGAGGTTTGATGGCGTTATAAGGAACGCGGCGCGAGGGGAGGGGCTCCGGACGCACGTTCTCGGAACCTGAGGACCGTCTCGTTGAATGCGTCGGACTGACCGAGGCGGTTCTTGATGAGTGCCACATACGTGGGTTCGACTTCGTAACTCAGGGACGAACGTCCGTACCGCATGACGGCAAGGGCCGTGGTGCCGGTCCCCGCGAAGGGATCAAGCACGGTGTCGCCGATGAACGAAAACATGCGGATGAGGCGCGTTGCGAGCTCAAGCGGGTACGGCGCGGGGTGGTCTTTCAGCGATGCCCCCCGGATGTCATCCCAGATGGAGCGGAACCATCGCACGTAGTCGTCGGTGGCGACGAAACTCCCTTCTTCCATCTCGGCCGACGGCGACCGGTAGCCGGCCTTCCGAAGAAAGATGATGTGCTCGATGTCATTCTTGACGATGCCGCCGGGCAGGTTCGGCTTTCCCAGGTAGCGCGTGGATCGTGAGGCCTCCAGCTTGATATTCGCGACTTTGTACCAGATGATCCCCTGCAGATGATCGAAGCCGAGGCGCTGTGCCCGGACGCGAATGTCTGCAGCCAGAGGCAGTACATAGTGGCGGCCGCCATTCGCCCGGGCCACGTTGACGCCCCCAACAACGCAGCAGATGCGGCCGCCCGGTACGAGCGCTCGGAAGCACTCCGCCCATACCTTGTCGAGTTCGCCCAGGAACTGGTCGTAGTCGACGATGTCGCCAAGCTGGCTCGGATTCCCCGGCGCGTAGGTCCTTGAGGTTCGCGTAGGGAGGCGATGTCCGGATGCTGCTGCCGACGGCCTTTATCGAGCATCTGAGGACTGAGGGCTATCATCCTCGGTCCAACAAGCATTCCCACGCGCTCGCGGCGGTCATCGTGGGTGATCTTCTCACACTCTGCGAGCCCGTGCGATCGAAGGCGGGCGCCGGCCGCCTGGTCTACGACCTGAACGTCAAGCTTCACTTCGGGACGTCGCTCTGGAACATCGATCTCGCGATGGGACCGCCAGCCGGCCCCGTGATCGTCCCCGAGGAGGGGATCGCCAAGGCGCCGCCATCGACGTTCCAGGTCGCGATCGAGATCAAGGGGGTGATGACCGAGCACCGCAAGGCGGTCAAGAACCGGAAGCGCGACTTGGGGGCCCACCACCAGCATGTCCACAACTACGGAAACCGGGCGATCGCCGGCGTCGTGATGGTCATCAACGCAGCTGCGAGGTTCCAGTCGCCGCTCGTACCGCATCGGGTGACGGTCCACCGGAACCCCTCGGCTCGTCACATGCAACTGCAGGCTTACGTCTCTGCCGCCAATCAATCTCCGGCTACTTGACCGACTATGCCTACGCGATGCTCGCGTAAACGCTGCGATATGTTGGCTTACGCTTATGCCGTTCCGCGACGGTTATCCTTGTTCTGCGTGTTCGGTTTCGTAGAATCGACTGAAATGTGTTTCGGACGGCACGGTGGGCTGCACGCCACTGTTCGATAGCCTGCAGATCTGCGGCGGTAGGTGTGCCAGCGCGCACGTTATCGCCAGCCCGATTCACTCGTGATTTCGATCCACCCGTCATAAGTCTTTCAGCTGGCGCCGAACGCATCAGCTAACCGACGCGCTGCTTCTTGGCGCGGGGGAGAAAGGAGCCAGGGTCGCGTTTGTCTGCTGGACATTGCCCGAAATATATCAGGATATCAGCCGATGCAGCCACCGCTCGCGCTATTGTTTCCTTCCATGTTCAATTCATCCACCTGGCTGTTGGCATCAACCATAATCTTGAAAGAGCAAAAGGGCCTCAAGCAGCTTGCGGGAACATCGAATAAAAGATCAACGGACCCACCCACCGGAATGGCGGGAGTGTCAAGGCTAAAACTTTTATCCCTAAATGTGACCGTCGTCTTTGAGGCGGGTGCTTTGTCGTTGCCCTGATTCTTCACTGTGACTCTCAGCTTTCTGCCCTGCTCTATTCTGCAAAACGCTGATCGGTAGTTTCCATAGGAGCTGAAAGGCACCAAATCGGGCGCCGTCTGCTTCTCCGCCACACTGACCGTCGGTCTGAGTCCCAGGATGGTAACTTTATGACTGCGTAAGGGTCCGCGATCGCCGTCCTTGTGACACAGGATTGAAGACAGCTTGTAGCGCAATGTTCCTGCGGGAATGGCAGGGCGTTTATCATTCCTCCACTCATCTACTACCCATATCCCGATCTCCTTTACGTCCCCATGATCGCAGGGATAATTCAAATGCCAACCTGTAAGCATCGGTATTGTGTATTCGAATGGTACCTTCTCAATGCCAAAGTCTTCGGTCTTCACACCTTTGAGCCCTCCCTGGCAAACGTTAAAGCCCGATCCTTGTAGAAGGACCGAGAAAGGAGGTTGCAACACCCCAACATCGTTGCCGCCTAATGCAGAAACCATTTCGCCAAATATGTAAAATCTTCTCTCAGCATTGGTGTTCCAACTCACGAAGCCCGAATTGGAATTGGCGAGACTGGTTGGCAATGTAGCGGGTACGTCTCCAGATGGCTTTTTATGTTTCTTGCCGTACTCAACAAAGGTTTCAATGTGATCTAAAATGTATGCTAGTTGAAGCAAGTTGTTGTCGCTGTCCCAACGGGGTGCAAATCCCCGTGGGAGAATGGCGACAGTCGCGCCTAGAGGGACATCAGGGGTTTGGAGAAAAGAAGTAAAAGATGAAAGAGCGGTATCTGATGAGGTGTTATTGGCGAAATAGAGGTTGTCGGAGCCACCCGTACCGGCTTTACAGAAGTCGTCCGCGTCGTAGTGGTTGACCAGCACATTAAGCGCTGCATCGTTCCAGGCGATGACCGTATAACCGTAACTCCAGTCATACCCTTCCTGGGAATCAATATCCCTCAAAAATCTCATATTCCATGTGAGCTTTCTGCCCTCAAGTCTGTTGTCCATAAGTCTGATCCTACCGATTAAGGTTACAGTCCCTATGACATTCTGGTCGTCGTCACCGAGGTAACGCGATGTCCAACCAGTAAGAAAGACTGACGCCTTGTTAGCGTATTCGGAAATATCTAGACTTTGCTCAGCCTTTATAAGTATTTGATCGTCTCGGATAGGATCATATATTGGCGTGTCGGAAGGACGTTGAGACAGGTCGGTAAGAGAAAGTGCCTCGAAATTGTCACAAAATTGAGGTGGGTGTGGGAAGCCTGTAAATGAGCATGAGACTAGGAAAGCCACGAGTAGTACTGCAAGAGAAGTCAATGAAGCCCGTCTCAAGAGTGAGTTATTTGTATCCATCTCATTGTCCTATACACTCAAGCAACGCTCGAACCGCCTTCCCGTTTGGGCCGTTGCCGGGAGGGTGTCGGATTGCCACGACGCGGCCAACACGGCGACCAAGACAACCTGTGAACGGCGCCCGCGCCTTTTGCCTTGGGCCAAAGGGAGTGCCATCAGATCCCGCTTGGCGCTTCCCCTACGACGCGGATTGCGAGCGATGCGGACGTAGACTGCCGTCGACATGCACTGCCCGCAGAACACCGCACCGCGAGTCACCAGGAAGGCTACCCCTGCGGCCAGGCCACCCAGCCGCTGCCGCGGTACCGCGGCGGGAGCGCACCAGGGTGAATCGCCTCCGCCAGGATCTCGAGGCTCTCCACGAGCCGCGGGCCAG
>JALZID010000382.1 GCA_030860485.1 Pseudomonadota bacterium
CTGGCCCGCGGCTCGTGGAGAGCCTCGAGATCCTGGCGGAGGCGATTCACCCTGGTGCGCTCCCGCCGCGGTACCGCGGCAGCGGCTGGGTGGCCTGGCCGCAGGGGTAGCCTTCCTGGTGACTCGCAGTGCGGTGTTCTGCGGGCAGTGCATGTCGACCGGAGTCTACGTCCGCATCGCTCGCGATCCGCGTCGTAGGGGAAGCGCCAAGCGGGATCTGATAGCACTCCCTTTGGCCCAAGGCAAAAGGCGCGGGCGCCGTTCACAGGTTGTCTTGGTCGCCGTGTTGGCCGCGTCGTACCAGTTCAACACCTCCCGGCCACGGCCCAAACGGGTTCGGCTCTTGCGGACGACGACGGGTCCGCGACCTTGCGGCCGGTCGTCTGCAGCGCGCGCTGGTGTGCGAGCAATGTGCCTCGCGGCCGATGATGAGCGGCTGGTCTCGAGAGCGTGTTGTGCAGGACGTCGGTCTCGAAGACTCATACCTCGCTGGAAACACCCCCACACGTCCAGACTTATACCATGTTTCGAAAAGACTCATACTTGACAGCTCACGAGCCCAGCAGTACTGTGTCTCTTGACAAAAAAGCTCGTTTATCTTTCTTATACGCACGAGAATGGCTTGCAGCTCGCGGGAATTGAACCACCGGCCGGGAAGCTCGAAGCGCCGCCTTCATCCCGGCCGTAGTAGTACCCCCGTCAATCATTGTCATGCTCGGTGGCGCGCGGGATGCTCGCGCATTGCATAGACCGATCGCGCACGTTCGCGAACTTGAGCAATCCGTTGAGTTCTCTCGAGCTGAGTTTAGGCGATACCCGATTGGCTATAATTCCTTACACCGGCTGCTGTTGCTCTAACTCGCCTCATTGAAGCCAACGGCAACGCCGTCTGTTTACTCCGGCGCAAACTGAAAGAACTGGAGTCGCCAAATGCCAGTCCTCCCCGATATAGATCCCGGCGAGAGCCAGGAATGGCTCGAGGCGTTCGAATCGGTCCTCGAATACGAGGGCCCCGAGCGCGCGCACTATCTGCTCGAAAAGCTGATTGACAAGGCGCGGCGCTCCGGGGTCTATTTCCCGCACAGCGCCAACACCGCGTACATCAACACCATCCCCCCCGCGCTGGAAGAACGCTCTCCGGGCAACCACGAATTGGAGCACCGCATTCGCTCTTATGTGCGCTGGAACGCCCTCGCCATGGTCGTGCATGCGAACAGAAACGATCTCGAGCTAGGCGGGCATATCGCGAGCTTTGCCTCCGCAGCGACGCTCTACGACGTCGGCTTCAATCATTTCTGGCACGCGCCTTCCGACAACCACGGCGGCGACCTGATTTACATCCAGGGCCATTCCGCACCGGGTATCTACGCCCGCGCGTTTCTCGAAGGGCGGCTGACCGAAGATCAGCTGCGCAAGTTGAGACAGGAAGTGGACGGAAAAGGACTGTCTTCGTATCCGCACCCCTGGCTCATGCCCGAATTCTGGCAGTTTCCGACAGTCTCGATGGGTCTCGGGCCAATCATGGCGATCTATCAGGCGCGCTTCATGAAGTACCTTAAGGACCGCGAGCTTCTCGACACCCAAGGACGCAAGGTCTGGGCGTTCATGGGCGACGGCGAAATGGACGAGCCGGAGTCACTGGGCTCGATTTCGCTCGCTTCGCGCGAGAAGCTCGATAACCTGATTTTCGTCGTCAATTGCAATCTGCAACGACTCGATGGGCCAGTGCGCGGCAACGGCAAAATCATTCAGGAACTGGAAGCCGTGTTTCGGGGCGCCGGCTGGCACGTCATCAAGGTCATCTGGGGGAGCTACTGGGATCCGTTGCTCGCGAAAGATAAAAAAGGGATCCTGCTGCGGCGAATGGAAGAAGCGGTGGACGGCGACTATCAGAACTACAAGGCGAACGACGGCAGGTACGTGCGCAAACATTTCTTCGGCAAGTATCCCGAGTTGCTTGAAATGGTCGCCAATATGACTGACGAAGACGTGTGGCGCCTGAATCGCGGCGGACACGATCCGCACAAGCTCTATGCAGCCTACTCGACGGCGGTGAAGCACGAGGGGCAGCCGGTCGTGATTCTCGCCAAGACCGTGAAAGGCTACGGAATGGGCGAAGCCGGGGAAGGTCAGAACATCACGCACCAGCAAAAGAAGATTGGCGATTCCGCTTTGCGCGCTTTTCGCGATCGCTTTCGCATTCCGATTTCCGACAAACAAATCGGCGAGGCGCCGTTCTACAAACCGGCGGAAGACGGTCCCGAGATGCAATACCTCAAGGAGCGGATGCGCGCCATGGGTGGATCAATACCCTCAAGAAGGCGCAAAGCCCAGCCGCTCGAAATCCCGCCTTTGAACGCATTCGAGGCGTTGCTTAAGAGCACTGAAGACCGCGAGATTTCGACCACAATGGCGTTCGTGCGCATTCTGAATACGCTGATCCGTAATAAGAAAATCGGCAAGTTCGTGGTGCCGATCGTTCCCGACGAGTGCCGCACTTTCGGAATGGAAGGCATGTTCCGCCAGCTCGGAATTTATTCTTCGGTGGGACAGCTCTATGAGCCGCAGGACGCGGGGCAACTCACGTTCTATCGCGAGGACAGGAAGGGGCAGATCCTGGAAGAAGGAATCACCGAGGCAGGTTCGATCTCGTCGTGGCTGGCCGCGGCGACTTCGTACAGTATGCACTCGCTGCCGATGATTCCGTTTTACATTTTCTATTCGATGTTCGGCTTCCAGCGCACCGGCGACCTCGCGTGGGCGGCGGGAGATTCGCGTGCACGCGGATTTCTGATCGGCGGCACTTCCGGGCGCACGACTTTGAATGGAGAAGGTTTGCAGCATGAGGACGGGCACAGTCATCTCGTTGCGGCGACCATACCCAACTGCATTTCCTACGACCCAACGTTCGGCTATGAGCTCGCGGTTATCATTCAAGACGGCTTACGGCGAATCCTTGCCGCACAGGAAGATGTTTTCTACTACATAACGGTGATGAACGAAAAATACCCGCATCCTGCGTTGCCTAGTGCTGCGGAAGAGGGGATTCTGAAGGGACTGTACTTGTTCCAGGAAGCGGTCCTGTCCCGGCAAAAAACGGGAACTCCGGAACTGCGGGTGCAATTGCTGGGGGCGGGAACGATATTGCGCGAAGTGATCGCGGCGGCGGACTTGCTCGCGCAGGACTGGGGTGTCGCAGCGGATGTGTGGAGCGCGACGAGCTTCAATGAACTGCGGCGCGATGGACTCGATTGCGAGCGCTGGAACCTGCTGCACCCGGAAGACTCTCCGCGGCAATCGTACGTCGCTGCCTGCTTGAAAAATCGCAAAGGCCCGGTCATCGCCGCGACCGACTATATGAAAGCATACGCCGATCAGATCCGCGAATTCGTGCCCGGGCGCTATTACGTGCTGGGCACCGACGGTTTTGGCCGCTCGGACACGCGAGAGAAGCTGCGCCAATTTTTTGAAGTGGACCAACGCTACGTGACGCTTGCCGCGCTCAAAGCGCTCGCGGGCGAAGGCCAAATTCCCGCGGCCAAAGTGAGCGAGGCGATCAAGAAGTACGGGATCAGTCCAGACAAACCGAACCCGATCACGGTGTAGCTTGGGACCACTAACCGAAAAGTGCGTGCCGGACATCGGCGCCTTTAAGGGTGTTCCGCTCATCGAGGTTCCGGTCGCTCCCGGCGATGTCATCAGCCAAAGACTCGCTAATCGCGCTCGAATCCGAGAAGCCGACGATGGAAGTGCCTTCTCCACAGGCCGGAGGGGTGCGCGAGATGGAAGCCAAAGTCGGCGACAAGGTTTTAGAAGGCTCTCCGATTCTTACCTTGGAAGTGGGCGAGGAGGCGAGGCCGGAAGTGGCGAAACGCGAACGGCCCCGGAAAGAGCCTGAAGCGCGGCCCGCGCCGCAAGTTGGAGAAGCCGCTGCCGAGCCGGAAGTCAACGAGACTGCGCGTCGTCAAAATGAAGAAAGGAAACCATCGATGACACCGACAATACACAGCTACGCGGTCATGGCGGGAACGGGCCACGTTGGAGGCGCGGTTGGCGAACGTCCGCTGCTGGCTCTCTCGCTCGCGGCGGCGCTGGCATTCGTTCTCGGCTGCGCGCGTCCCGCGGAGAAGGAGGCCGACGACCCCACGACCGAGGCCCTCGTCGCCGCGCGCGACGCGGCGCCCTTGCCCTCCGCCAAGGCCCCGGCTTTCCCCCCACCTTTCCACACGGAGTCGGCGACGAAATTCCCCAAGATCATCCGCTGGCCGGAAGGAAAGACTCCGGCGGCGCCGGCGGGCTTTCGAGTCTCCCTCTACGCGGACGGGCTCGAACCATCCCCGCTGGCTCTACGTGCTGCCGAACGCCGACGTGCTGGTGGCCGAGTCGAACACGGAGAAGCTGGGCGGGGAGATCCCCGAGCCGGTGCGGCAGGCGATCGAGGACGCGGGCCTCATGGGGCCCTCGGCCAACCGCATCACGCTAGTGCGCGATGCGAACGGCGACGGCAAGCGGGAGGTGCACGAGACCTTCCTGGCCGGTCTCAACCAGCCCTTCGGCATGCTGCTTCTCGGCGAGTGGCTCTACGTCGCCAACACCGACGCACTGCTGCGTTTCCCCTACCGCGAGGGCCAGACGAAGATCACGGGGAAGGAGGAGAAGGTCCTGGACCTTCCCGCGGGCGGCTACAACAACCACTGGACCCGCAACGTCGTCGCGAGCCCCGAGGGCTCCAAGCTCTATGTATCCGTGGGCTCCCAGACGAACGTGGACGAGGAGGGCCTGGACGCGAAGGAGCCGCGGCGGGCCGCGATCCTCGAGGTGGACCCCGACGGTAGCGGCATGCGCATCTTCGCGAGCGGTCTGCGCAACCCAAATGGAATGGACTGGGCACCCGGGACGCGGATCTTGTGGACGGTCGTGAACGAGCGCGACGAGCTCGGCGACGACCTGGTGCCCGACTACCTGACCAGCGTTCGGGAGGGAGCGTTCTACGGCTGGCCGTACTCCTACTTCGGGCAGCACGAGGACCCGCGGAAGAAGGGCGAGCGGCCGGATCTGATGGCGAAGGCGGTGGTCCCCGATCTCGCCATTGGCGCGCACACGGCGTCGCTCGGTCTCACGTTCTACGATGCCAGCGCTTTCCCGCAGCGCTACCGCGGCGGCGCCTTCATCGGCCAGCACGGCTCCTGGAACCGCTCGCGGTTCGCGGGCTACAAGGTGATCTTCGTGCCCTTCCAGGCGGGTCGTCCCAGCGGCCCACCGGAGGACTTCCTGACGGGTTTCATCGCCGACGAAGCGAAGTCCGAGGTGTACGGACGACCGGTCGGGCTCGCGGTCTTGCCGGACGGCTCGTTGCTCGTCGCGGACGACGGCGGAGACGTCGTCTGGTGGGTTACCTATACCGGATCCGGCACAACGGCGTCGCGCTAGCTAGGCATGACTTCCGCGGCGGGAGGCTTAACCCCGGTGGAGCGGCTTGGAACCTCATTTCGCAATTACACTAACGTACGGGCCAGCATGCGTGATCGGGGCTTCCTGCGGAGGGGTGGAAGCGCTCAAAGAGCTTCCCTGACGCTATCCCATACCGCAATCCCGTTCGGCACCGATGTCGGTTAGCGCCGTCACCCTCATCTTCGGCCCGCACGAGGGCACTCAGGCGCTTTATTACACCACTTTTACCAACGGCGGCCAGGTGCGCCGCATCGCCTTCGTCGGCTCCGCCAACCGCGCCCCGGCGGCGGTCGGAAACGCGACGCCGACGAATGGCCCGGTCCCGCTCCCGGTTGCCTTCAGCGGAAATGAGAGCAGTGACCCGGATGGCCACCCGTTAGCCTTCGAATGGGATTTCGGCGACGGGACGCCGCCCATCGGCGCGAGCGAGACCACGCGGTGAGCGAAGCCTACGATGCCTATAAAAAGATCGCGGCGGAAAGACCATGAGCGAGAAGAACACTGCGAGGGCCCAAAGGCCTGGATGAGAACCAGGGGATGGCGTACCACGTCGCGAGCCTGGCGCCCTCAGGTAGCCCCCTTGCTGGCGCCCTTTGCAGCGCCGGTGCATGCATACGAACTTGCCATATCGCACCCCACCGAAGTTCATAGTGCCGCCCTTTCCATTATAATCAAAGAGATAGAGAAAAAGGTGCAAAGAAGATCGGGCTAGGCGCCATCCCACTCCGAACCTTCCTGCCTGTCTACGTCGCTCGACCGGCACCGGTGGACTCGCGTCCGGGCATCCGGCCCTGCCTGTCCGTCACGCTGAAGCCCGACAACCACCGAGAGCTCGGCCGGGATCGGCCCCAACGGCTCTCAGGTCTTGACATCATCGTTCCGCTAGATATACCATCCGTGCAGATGGTACATAGATGGGCGAGGCTTCATGAGCGTGCATGACTTACGGCCGAAGGCCGGCGAAACCAAGATCACGATCAATCTGGGCGTGGTCGATCTGGGACAGATCGACTTGTTGGTGCAGGAGGGTTTTTATTCCAACCGCACCGACTTCATCCGCACGTCGATCCGCAATCAACTTGCGGCCCATGCCGAAGTGGTCAAGCAGGCAATGGCCCGTAAGACAATGGCGCTTGGGCTGCAACGCTACTCACGAAAAGACCTTGAGGCAGTGCGCGCGGCCGGACAAAAACTTCAGATCCACGTGCTCGGGCTGGCAAGCATCGCCGATGATGTGCCCGTCGAGCTTGCGCGCGCCACCATCGACTCGATTTTCGTCCTCGGCGTGCTGCAGGCGAGCCCGACAATTAGAGCCGCCTTGGCCGGTCGGATCCAATGACTTTCAGACAGGAGATTTCAAGAGCATGAACGAAAAAATGATCGCCGGAATGCCCGAAGTGTTGCGGCTTATGCAAGCAGGTCGACTCCAGGAAGCAACCTCGGTCATCCAACGGGTGCTTGCTGGTCCGCGTTTGACGCCGGTCGCAACCGAACCCGCTGCCTCGACCGAGAGGGTTCCGATCGAGGGCATCTTCCGCGTCATGAACGAAGAACCGCTGGGCGCGGCGCGTCCTGCCGAAGCGCCTCAGCCGCAACCCATTCCCAGCCGGATCCCTGACGGTCTTCCTCTAGGGAAATTCATCACGGGGTCGTATACCAACCAGGCAGGAAGCCGTGCTTACAAGTTATACATTCCCAGCGGCTATCGCGGACAATCGCTGCCGTTGGTCGTGATGCTACATGGCTGCACGCAGAATCCGGACGATTTCGCCGCCGGCACGCGTATGAATCAGGTTGCCGAAGAACAGCAGTGCTTCGTGCTTTACCCCGCGCAGGCGCAGAGCGCCAATCCTTCAAAATGCTGGAATTGGTTCAAGCAAAGTGATCAGCGCCGCGATCGGGGAGAACCTTCCATCATTGCCGGCATGACGCGGCAGATCATGAGCTCGTATTCTATCGATCCGCAGCGGGTCTACGTGGCCGGGCTGTCGGCCGGCGGGGCGATGGCAGTGACCATGGGGATGACCTACCCCGAGGTCTATGCGGCGATTGGAGTGCATTCGGGACTGCCCTACGCAGCGGCACACGACGTGCCATCCGCGTTCGCCGCGATGCGGCAAAGCAGTTCAGCGAATGGCCGAATGGGGATCGGCGCCGCAGGCGAATTGACCGTGTGCGATGTGCCGACCATCGTGTTTCACGGCGATCGCGATACTACCGTGCACCCTTGCAACGGCGACCAGGTGGCCGCTCAATCGCGCGGCGTCGGGGCAAACGGCAACTCGGATACTCGAGCCGGCGTGAGCAATCGGGCCACCGTGCAGCGCGGCCAAGTCGCTCAAGGTCATGCTTACACGCGTACGGTTTATCACGATGCAGGTGGACAAGCTATCGCTGAGCATTGGCTGGTGCACGGGGCCGGTCATACGTGGTCAGGAGGAAGCGTAAGCGGCTCGTTCACCGATCCGAAAGGCCCCGACGCGACGCAGGAAATGATTCGTTTCTTTTGGGAGCATCCCCAGCGCACCCGTCACTAAGGCGGACAAATCTTGTTCACATCGATGTGCCGGACGTGCCGGAATCAGGGTCGCCAGCGAAACCGTTTGAAATTCACACGACCGTGCTCGTCAAAGACAATTCCTTCTTCCTCCAGAAGCTGGCGTTGCAAGAGGTGAGCTTCCGACCGCTTCCGCCGGCTGATCTCCGCCTTCGCGTTGATGACTCGCTGCCAGGGCACGTCCGATCCCACAGGTAACGCATGCAACGCACGGCCGACCTTTCGCGCCTCCCGAGGGATACCGGAGAGCGCTGCGATCTGACCGTAGGTCGCGACTTTGCCGCGAGGAATTTTTGCGACGATCGAATAGATGCGGGCGTTCGTCGTCATTTTTTCACCTTCCTGCCGTCGTTCCTGTTCATCCTCTGCGGCGCCCCACTGGTCGAGGCACACCGCGCCGCTCAGCGGCATCCCCGCCGGGTCGTCGTCAACCTGGCGGTCTTCTTCGCCTGGCACGTGCTGCGGCCGGCCGGCACCGATGCCGCACCCTTCGCGAGCCACCCAGAGCTCGGCCGGGATTGGCCCAAACGGGATCTTCCCGCCCCGCGCAGGCCCGCGGCTCACCTGCCGGCCCTCCAATGTTACAGTACCTGTTGCGAGTCAGCGTTGAACTTCCTATCCTTAGGACTTCTTAGGACTCGGATGGAACTCCCCGTGCCTGTTGATGAAAAGGGCGTTTATTTTGCCTATGCCCCGGATCTATAAATGCCATTCGACCGGTACCGGCTTCGGGTGGGAGCTCACGGGTCTGGAAGCAGGATCCACCGCCGCACTCCTCTGCGGGACACTCGGACTTCAGAGTAATGAAGTCGTACGTGGTGCCATGCCTTCCGGTTTGGAAGCCCAGGGTCGCGGCGGCGCAGGGGAGGCTTCCCCTATCTCGGAGATCCCTGACCCTCGGATCCGCAGCGATGTCGCGGCCATGAAATTCTCCCGATCGGCCGATCTTCCGGGTGGCGACCTGATCGAGGAGGGACTCGACGACCTGCGGCAGCATCGACAGACCGTCGCAGCGCTGCTTGTCTCGATCGGGGCGCCACGGCTCCGGCAGCTTGGCCTGCGCGTTCCGCGAACGGAATCGGATCCGGAGCGCTGCCTCTACGAGCTGCTCGCCCGCTCCGATCCCGACCGGCGCACGGTCGTTACAACGCGCTGGTACGGCGCCTCGTGAGCTTCGAGCGGGCCGCCGCGTGCGTGAGCTAGCCGACGCGTCACGCATCCGCCGGCTGATGGAGGCGTTCGGGCGCGCGGCGGGTGGGGACGTACGCATCTATCTGGTGGGCGGCACCACCGCGGGCTGATGGGGTGGCGCGCCTCCACGATCGATGTGGACTTCGTCATGCGGCCGGAGGACGATGCGCTGCTACGCGCGATCCCTTCCCTGAAGGAGCGCTTGCGGATCAACGTGGAGATGGCGTCTCCCGCGGACTTCATCCCCGTCCCGCCCGGGTGGGAGGACCGCGGTATCTTCATCGCGCAGGTGGGGCGTGTCGCTTTCTATCACTTCGACGTGTACGCGCAGGCGCTCGCGAAGCTCGAGCGCGCTCACCGCCAGGATCTCGCCGACGTGCGCGAGATGCTCGACCGCAACCTCATCGATCGACGGCGCCTGGCGGAGTACTTTGCGCGGATCGAGCCCGAGCTGTACCGGTTTCCGGCCATCGACCCGCCGAGCTTCAGGTGCGCGGTCCAACAGGCCATCGCACAATGACTCGTCAGCCCGGGCCGCCTGTCGGGATCACGGACATACCGACCCGGCGTCCAGCCTTCTGGCCCCCCTTCCAGCCCCTATCCTCGGATAACCGGTCGGCCGACGTAGTCGGACCAGAACCCATAGTGCCGCCAAGCTCGCAGGCTCCGCGGGTTCCCGCCGGTATTTCGTGCGGCGAGCCCGGCCTCTCGGGTCCCTTCGACCACAGCCTTCCACATCAAAGGGAGACGTTGCGGGTGTCCGCGAAGGCGCCTCTCCCGGGAAGCACGTGGAAAACCCTCTGCATCACGCACTCGGCGGTCGCGCGATAGGTCGTGAGCTTGCCGCCGTAGATGGCCACATGTGCGGGCGATCCCCGCGGTCCACCGAGAGTACCGTCTCGCGCGACCCGTCCAGGCATCCGGCCCTCGCCTGTCCGTCACCCTGAAGCCCGACAGCCACCCAGCTCCCGCCGGGCGGGCTCTTACCGCCTCCCGCGCGCCCCCGGATCACACCGGCCGGCTCCTCCGACGTTACAACCTGCTGCAAAACAGCGTTGAACTTCCTATCCTCTTAGCCCACCCAAACTGGCTCCATTACGCCGATCCGCGACAGCCATGAACGTACAGAATTCAACTCGCCTTCCTATAAAGTGGACAGAGTACCAACAATGTCCCTCGATGACATAAGAGACGTTGCGGCATATCTGCATGATTGCGGGCGTTTTGAGGCACTCTTGGCACGCTATCAGGCCGCACTCGATGACAGATCAATTTGGTTCGAGATGGTTTTCGCATACTGGCTGGAGGAGTCTGGAGTACGCCTCGAGTATGAGAGACAAGTAAACCCTGACAACACGACCTCCGTGGACTTTGCCGCATCTTTTGACGAAGTTCAATACTTGATGGAGCTCGTTCGTATCGAGCACAGCGACGATGTGGCAGCACACATTGAAGGACAAGTGGCAACGAAGGAATCTACGGCCTTTTGTTGAAAAGCGATCATCACAACCCATACTTCCGAACCGCAGCGCAGTTAATTCGGCTTCAAGAAAAGATTTTGGCAAAGGTCACCAAGTTCCCATTGCCGAAACCCGACGTCATTGCTTCCGTTGTCGTAGACTGTTCAAACATCCAAGCAGGCTCCATTGACGATGAAGATGTCCGCATGGCCGCATTCGGGCGACCGCGCGATCCGGTTTGGCAAGAGTATTGGGGCAAGAATCGCCTGCTGGGGTTGTTCGAGCCAGCCTACAAAGCAAGAGGCATTAACCCGACTTAGCCGATTCGACCTCGTTTTCCGGCTTTGGGGCCACGTCGCCAATCGTAACTATTTGTTTTGTAAATCCAGCACCGCAACAAATCCGCGAAAAATGGCTGTAGTGAAGACCTTGGTTGTTTTCAGGAGGGAGATTCTGTGCATAATAAGTAGCCGTCATGTTTCTACAGCGCCACGACTCGCAAGAAGGACGGCAAAGAGCACCGCTATTGGAGCATTGTCGAGAACAGGCGCCTTTCGGACGGGCGGGTGATACAGCGTCACGTGCTTTATCTGGGG
>JALZID010000383.1 GCA_030860485.1 Pseudomonadota bacterium
GTTGTCCACAGATCCCCAGCTTGGCCTGTGGGCCCTGTGGGTAACAGGGATGTTATCCACAAGTCCACAGGCACCCATGCCCCTCACAGGCTCGCAACCACCCACAAATTGTCCCGAAGAGCCATAAATATAAAGAGAAGTTTAAGTAAATATTAAAGAGAAGTTTAAGTAAACATAAAGAGAGTTTTCATGGCCAACAAGTCCAAACGCCCCCACAAGCGGGTCAAAAAAACGGTTGTCGATGCGGTTGCACACATCCACGCCTCCTTCAACAACACCATCATCACCATTACCGACAAGCAGGGGAACACGCTGGCCTGGGCGACGGCCGGGGCGAGCGGCTTTCGGGGCTCGCGCAAGAGCACCCCGTTCGCGGCCCAGGTGGCGGCCGAGAAGGTCACGGCGGCCGTGCAGGAGTTCGGGATCCAGAGCCTCGATGTGTTCGTCAAGGGCCCCGGTCCGGGAAGGGAATCGGCGGTGCGGGCCCTCAACGGGTCGGGATTCAAGGTGACGAACATCACCGACGCGACGCCCATCCCCCACAATGGCTGCCGCCCGCCGAAGCGGCGCCGCGTTTAGGCAGGACCACCATGGCCAAGTACACTGGACCGAAATGCAAGCAGAGCCGCCGCCACGGCGTCGATCTCTTCTTAAAGAGCCGGGCGCGTCCCCTGGAGTCCAAATGCCACTGGGAAAAGGCGCCCGGGCAGCACGGGGAGACTCGCCAGCGCCGGGTGTCGGATTATGCGTTGCAACTGCGTGAAAAGCAGAAGCTCCGTTTCACCTATGGTGTCCTGGAACGACAGTTTCGCCGCTATTACGAGCAGGCGGCGCGGCGCAAGGGCGGGACCGGGGAAAACCTGCTCAAGATCCTGGAATCGCGCCTCGACAACGTCACCTATCGCATGGGCTTCGGGTGCACGCGCGCCGAGGCCCGGCAGCTGGTCGGGCATAAGGGGATCACGGTCAACGGCAAGGTGGTGAGCATCCCCTCCTATCAGGTCCGCGCCAACGACATCGTGGCCGTTCGCCAGAAGAGCCAGAAGCAGGTCCGGATACAGGATGCCTTGACCGTCGCCGAGCAGTACGGGTTTCCGGATTGGGTCGATGTGGACGCCAAGAAGATGCAAGGGGTCTTGAAATACGTACCCGAGCGTGGCGATCTGCCCCCGGATATCAACGAGTCCCTCGTCGTGGCCCTGTATTCCAAGTAGCCGAGCGGAGGATCGCAATGTTGGCGAACCCAACGAATTTATTGAGCCCGCATCAGATCGAGGTGCAGAGCATCGGACCGCGGTGCGCCCGCATCACGCTCGAGCCCCTGGACCGCGGTTTCGGCCATACCCTGGGAAACGCCCTGCGCCGGGTCCTGTTGTCTTCCCTCCCGGGCTGCGCGGTGACCGAGGTCACGATCGAAAACGTCCTGCACGAATACACGACCATCCCCGGCGTGCAGGAGGACGTCACGGATATCCTGTTGAACCTCAAGGGCATCGCCATACGCATGCACGCGAAAGACGAGGCCGTCCTGACCCTCAACAAGAAAGGCAGTGGCGCCGTCCTGGCGGGTGACGTGACCCTCGACCACGACGTCGAGATCGTCAACCCAGGCCACCACATCGCGACCTTGATGGAGTCCGGTGAGCTGCACCTGACCCTCAAGCTGACGCGCAGCCGTGGCTACGCCCCGGCCACGATTGGCGCGAGCGCCGGCGAGGAAGGACAGGAACGTACCATCGGCCGTTTGAGATTGGACGCCTCGTTCAGCCCGGTCCGGCGCGTGGCCTACGAGGTCCAGAATGCGCGTGTCGAACAGCGCACGGACCTCGACAAGCTCATCATGGAGGTCGAGACCAATGGGGCCATGGAGCCGCAGAAGGCCATCCGGGATGCCGCTCATATCCTGCAAGGGCAACTAGCGGTGTTCCTGGACCTGGCCGGGGCCGAGCCTTTACAGGTCACGGCGCGAGAGCTGGACCTCGATCCCATCCTGTTGCGTTCCATCGACGACCTGGAGCTCACCGTGCGTTCCGCCAATTGTCTCAAGGCCGAGAACATCTATTTTGTAGGGGACCTGATCCAGCGCACCGAGGTGGAGCTCATGAGGACCCCCAACCTCGGCAAGAAATCGCTGACGGAGATCAAAGGCGTTCTCGCCACGCGCGGTCTCTCGCTGGGGATGCGGCTCACCAACTGGCCGCCGCCGGGGCTACACCGGCAGGATCAGCAGGTCCAGGCTTAGGTTGGGGGGATCCCCATGCGCCATTTGAATAGCGGGCGGCAGCTCAGCCGCGACAGCAGCCATCGCAAGGCGACGCTGCAGAGCATGGCGGTGTCACTGTTTCGGTACGAGGCCATCAAGACCACCCTGCCCAAGGCCAAGGAGCTGCGGCGGACCGCCGAGCCCTTGATCACACTCGCGAAGCAAGACAGCGTCGCCAAGCGCCGGCTGGCCTTCGCGCGGCTGCGCGACCAGGAGGTGGTGGCCAAGTTGTTCCGCGAGCTCGGACCGCGCTACCGGGAGCGGCCCGGTGGCTATCTCCGCATCTTGAAATGCGGCTTTCGCCCGGGGGATCGGGCGCCCATGGCCTTCGTGGAGCTGGTCGACCGCCCGCGCGAGGACAGCGGTAACAAAGGGGGGCAGGCCGCGCCGGCCCGAACCTGAGGGCGTGGACCCGCGCGCCGTCGAGGCCCTTCACGGGCGCGATTCCGTGAGCGGGACCGAGGACGATGGGCCTGTATCCCAGTGGTTCCAGTCGTAGACGATCGGTTCGAACAGCAACGGGTTGTCGCACCGCAGCCCGGCGACCGGGCCGCGCGCCATGTTGCCGACGATGGCACCGCCCGGAAGGTCTGTGGCGACGCGCCCAGGTAGACGGCGGCGAGCAGCGAGCCCTTGATCCCGTTAGTTCGCGATCATCACGCCATCGATGGGTCGGAGCACCGGGCGGATCGAGATCCCGGCGGCGTTCTTGGCGGGCACCGTCCACAGCAGATCGTTGTCACTGACGGTCACGTTCTCGACCGACTCGATGGTGATGCCGCCGCCCCGCGGTGTCGTTTGTCATCACGTTCCCCGAGATCACGAGCCGGCCCGGCGACTGCCCGGACTGGTGGAGGAGGCGGATCGCACTTCCGGCGAACCCTGACCCCCCGGATCGAGTTGTTCGAGATCACGACACGCTCGAGGGAGTTCCCGGAGTTGATCACGCCGTAGCCGCTCTCCATCGTGGCGGCGAACGTATTACCGGGGATCGTCGCGTCGCTCGCGCGGTACAGTTCGATCCCGCGGCCCTCGAACACATTGTCCGAGACGACTACGCGGGCCGTCGGCCCGCCGCGCCGGTGAGCGGGGCGGTGCTCTGGCCGGCAAGCCGAGATGGGTGAGGATCTTGGCAATCAAGACGACCGCGTACTATCGCGTGCCGCAGCGCGTGTATACTGCCGCCCGTGCGGGAGCGGCTAACGACATCGATGTTTGCCTACTTGTACGAGAAGCGTAATGATTACCGGGACCTCCTCTTCGAGAACCGGTTCGCGTATCGCTATCTCCTGCCGCTCTACAACAAGCATGTGTTGGTGCCGCAGAAGACCGGGCGGGAGAACCAGATCCGTGAGAGTCCGCTGGCGCACGAGTGGCTCGACGGCCTGAAGGGCGTCGAGGTAGGGCCGTGTCGGAGACCAACCCGTTCGGGCTGGCGACGCGAGACATCGGGCGGCGTGACAAGAACTACGAGCGCGAGCAGCTCGAGCGGGTGGGGGTGCTTCTCGCATCTTCATATCGAGTCGAGGGCGGATGAGGTTCCGCTGCCGGATGGCGCGGTGGATTTCGTGCTCTCGTCGCATGTGATCGAACACTGCGTGGACCCGATCAAGGCCGCTCCTCGAGTGGTTTCGCATTACCCGGATCGGCGGGATCGTCTTCATGATCGCGCCGCACCGCACCGCGGCGCTCTGTGACGTCGGACGGCCCCTCACCACATGGGAGCAGCCGGTCGAGAACTACCGCGGGCGCGTGACCGAGGCGCAGCGGGCCGAGCAGGGCGTGCCCGGCCACTGTGCCATTACCACGTCTTCGCGCCGGAGGGCATGAAGTCGTTCATCGAGAAGATCTTCGGCAGCTCGCTCGTGCTGGTCGATGAGCAAGAGCGCAACGACAAGGTAGGCAACGGGTTCACGCTGGTGTACCGCAAGGGCGCGGGACGCCGGCGTTCCGCTGATGAAGCGCTGGAGCAGGCGGTCGTTGTCGTTCCCGTCTACAAGGAGGCGCTCACCACGGAGGAGCGGCTCTCGTTCAAGCAGTGTCCACGCGTCGTCGCCGGCCACCCGATCAGCTGATTCGCCTGTTGCTCGACGCCTACCGCCCCGGGCACAACGGCCGGGCGGGGGGATAAGAATCTCGGCTACGTGCGCGCACACGATGCGCTCGAAGATGGTACAGATCGAACCTTCCGAAACCCACGCCGCGCCTACCGGGGAAACGCAGCGTTCGACACACTAAACTCCCCGCAACTGGTGTCTCAAAGTTGTTGACACATTCCGGTCCTCCCCAAGGCCGCATTCGTATCTTGTGAACAATGAAAGAGCTTTCTACGCAATACGAGAGGCCCAAGCTTCACAACCGGGAGATGCTCGCGGTCCTGTTTGCGGTACTCGCGAGCATCGTCTACCTGCGATTGAGTCAGCTCGGCGGACGGCTGGCGGAAGATCTCACGTACGACGATGTTGTGTATGCGAACGATGCGGCGGAACGGCTTTTGTTAGGCGCCGACGGCGGCCTGCTCGCTTTTTTTCGCAGTTTCGTCGAGAACCCGCCGCACAGTCCCTTCGCCACGCTGTTGGCAATCGCTGCGTTCGCGATCGGTGGCCTCAACGATCTGGCGCTGTACGCCTCCAACACGCTGGTCCTGGCGGGCGTTGCCGCCTTTCTCGCGTACGAACTGAGAAATTCCCGGAACGCGGTGGTTTTTCTGGTTGTCGCGATCGTGCTGCTCTCGCCTCTCGCTTATCACAGCATTCATGACTTTCGACCCGACATTCCCCTCGGGTTCGCGACTGCTGCAATGGTCTGGTGGTTCTGGGGAGGCGTTTTCGGAGCGAATCGAAGGCTGTTCCGGAGGGCAGGGTATCTACTCGGTGCCTGCCTCCTCATAAAGCCGTCTTTTTTTGCGGCCACGATTGCCATCGCCTTGTTTTCGGCAGGGGCGGCCGGTGCCATGGAACTCCTCCGGCGGCGCGGCTTCCTATCGAAGCCTGCGATCGACCTGCACCATCTGCTTCAGTTTTTGGGCGCCGGCATGCTGATCGCCGCCCCGTATTTCGCGTTGACCTGGCCCGAGACCTTTCGGTATTTCTGGGACAACACCCGCGGAAACCAAGCCGACATCTGGTCGTTTTCGAAAGACCTGGGCTTGTTCGATCTCTTCGAAACTTTCCTGTGGGACCGTGATTTCACCTTTCGAGTGCTCGGTTTCCACCTTATATTTTCGGCCGCCGCCCTCGTCGTTTGCATGCCCGCGCTGATCACGCGCGGTGCCGGAGCGGCGGCCGCCCGAATCTCCGCGGTATGCGTTACCGCTTTCGTTTCACTTAGCATCATCGTCTTCGGCAGGCATAAGAACGACTTCTTTCTCTCGTCCTTTCAATTCATGGTTTTGTTTGCCGCCGTGTTTGCGATCGCCGAGCTCGACCAGCAGCTGAACCGTGCGGCAAGGGTCGCGCTGATGGGCGCCGCCATCGCCGGCTTTTCGATCGTCATCTGGTTGAACGCGACGCTCACCCATTGGCACCGATCGACGGACGCCAGGATCGGCAGCAGCTGGAACCAGAAGATAATCGCCCAGATCCGGCAGCATCAGGCTCACGTCGGAGCGGCGGATGCTAAGGCCAAACCGGCCGAGGTGTACGTCTCGTTCGCCGGCGCGGTGAGTTCATCTAGCTTGCGCTGGCTAGGGATACGGGATGGCTTCCCGGTGAATGCCTCGGACGAGCATCGTTCGTCCGACCCCGAAGTCGCGAAGACTTTCGCGCGGCGCGCCGATTATGTCGTGGTCCCCAACCCGTTAACAGCGGACTACGCCCGCTCGCTTCCGAGCGGCTTGATACAAACTTCTTTTCTGACTTGGCTAGCCGGGGATTCCGGATTCACGCTTATTTCGTCGGCTACCTCGGCGGCACACTATTTCGTTTTCGCGAAACTAGCGCCCTCCGCCGCCTTCGAGCCCACGCTCAGGGTCGACGGGATTCCGCTTCTGGACGGTTTCCGTCTTGAGGAGGGACCCTATCCGCAATGGGCGTTTCCCCGCGTGCGCTGGATGCACAAGCCCGAAGGGCGGCTGTGCGTGCTTGCCGGACCGGCCGCTCCGCGCAGGATCAAATTCAGGTTTCGCTCGGAGGGCGAGGGCCGACTCGAAGTCGCGGATCAGGACGGCCAAAAGCTGGCTGTGGCGGCAGCGCGTCCGGGAGAATTCATCGATCTCGAGTTCACGTATCCAGCGCGGAAGCCGAACATCTGCCTGAGCCTTTCGGCGAAAATGGTTGCCCCGGCCGACCCGGATCGGCTGCTCTTGTTTTCCAAACTTGAAGTTCGGAGCGAATGATGGATGAATCCGAAGTCGATGCCTTCGCCGACGAGTATCGGGCGATGCACGCGGCGAACATCAAGCTGTCCGGAGAAGCCCCGGAATTCTTCGCCGAATACAAGATCAGATGCCACCCAGGCTACCCTTTAGGCGCATTGGTTAACCAATCCAAAGGAGAGCGAAGATGAATCGAGTGGCCCTACAGAGTAAAGATAACACAGTGGAGCAGAAGTTGTACATGGCGATGGAGTTGAGCGACAAGCAATGGAAACTAGTGTTTAGTGATGGGGGTGAGAAGCGGCGGCATGAGACGATCGAGGCGGGACACTGTATGGAGTTGGTCGAAGCGATCAGGAAGGCCAAGGAGAAATTCGACCTCTCGTCCGAGGCAAAGGTGGTGAGCTGTTACGAGGCGGGCCGCGATGGCTTCTGGTTGCACCGTTACTTGGTAACTCT